>JALTOP010000246.1:0-13903 GCA_027000105.1 Planctomycetaceae bacterium
TCGATATTTCCAAGATCGAGGCCGGGAAAATGGAAATCGAATTGATGCCCTGCTCTCCCAGAAAAATTGTCGAAGAAGCGATGGAATTGATGATGGTTCGAGCGAAAGAAAAATCGCTTTATTTGACGAGTGAGTTCGAGGGATACATTCCCGAGTTTATCCAGACCGACCCAACTCGCCTGAGGCAGATTCTGTTGAACCTGTTGAGCAACGCCATCAAATTCACCCAAACAGGTGGAGTGACCCTTAAGGTACAGCTTCAAAACGCGGATGCGCCAAATGAACAGCCTCACCTGAAATTTTCAGTTCTTGACACCGGAATCGGCATGTCGCAGGAACAGGCTGATAACCTGTTTCAGCCATTCACCCAGGCTGACAGCTCCATGTCCCGACGCTTTGGAGGAACCGGTTTGGGGCTCTCCATCTCCAAACGGCTCGCCAGTAAACTGGGAGGCGATATTGAAGTCAGGAGTGAGAAAGGAAAGGGAAGCTGCTTCTGTGCCTCGATCGCCACGGGCGACCTTTCCGGTGTCTCCATGATCGACCATGCCAATTCTGCCAAACCCGAGCCTCACAGAGGGGCGGGTACTTCGGAAGAAACCCCAAATTCAAAAAAGAAAAATGAGCAGCTGAACTGTAAACTTCTGCTTGTTGAAGATGGTGTCGATAATCAGCGGCTGATTTCCTTCCTGATGAAAAAAGCGGGAGCAGATGTCACTATCGCGGAAAATGGCCTGATCGGTATCGAAAAAACAGTTGAAGCAATCGAACTGGGCGAACCGTTCGAGATCATCCTGATGGATATGCAGATGCCGGTGATGGATGGCTATACCGCAGCCGCCAAACTTCGTGAAAAAGGAATCGAAACTCCCATCATCGCTTTAACCGCCCACGCAATGTCTGGTGATCGTGAGAAGTGCATTCAGGCAGGCTGCTCCGATTACGGGACCAAGCCGATCAACAAAAACCAATTGATTGAAACGATTCAAAAACTGCTCAATGCAGAAAAAACTGCTGCCGTTTGAGTGAAGTCCTTCGAGGGATAAGACGAGATAGCTGCAGAGGTTGACAACCGAGCGGAACAGGATCGGAAAACCGGGCGGGGGTCATCTTCCGCTTCGCAGCTATGAGCGTCTATTTCCAGGTGACCGGACGGAGGGCAATCAGAACAGAGGCCAACCGAAACATAAGGCATACCGGTTATTCCTGTTCCTGCCTGGCTTCTGCCATTTTCAGTTGTCGCATTTTCCGGTACAAATTGGAACGATGCAAACCGAGCAACCGGGCCGCCGCGGTCATATTCCCTTTCGATCTGGCGATCGCATGGCGGATGTAGCGTTGTTGGAATTCAAGCGTCGCTTCGGTCAATCCTTCGGAAGCGGAAGCGTCGCTACCTTCAATTTCCATTCCACAAAGTAGTGCGATATCTTCGGGCGCGATCTCATCGCAACTCCCGACGAACGCGAGTCGTTCCGCCATGTTTTTCAACTCTCGCACATTGCCCGGCCATGAATATCCAACCAGTCTCTCCAGCGTTTTTGGGGAACAGGTCAGCGATTTTCTCTTTGCCTGCTTTCGATACACCTCCAGATAGTGCAAGACGAGCGGTTTGATATCGTCCGGACGTTCCCTCAACGGCGGCAAATTGATCGAAACGGCTTTCAGGCGAAGGTAAAGCTCTTCCAGGAACTTTCCTTCCAGAACCTGATCCATCAATTGCGATTGAGTCGCGGCAATCACCCGAATATCCACATCCATCGCAACTCCCTTTGCGTTTTCCGCTTCTGTAATCCTCCCCTGCTCCATAAGAGCAAGAATCGTTCGTTGATGGTCGCATGCGAGTAAATCGATATCATCCAAAAACAGGGTACCATTATCGGCTCGTTCCAATTCCTTGAGAAAACGGGACTGTTTTTCCAGCTCGGGAGGTTCGGCCCAGTGGGAACAGTCGATAACGATGAATGGTCGATCAGATCGATCGCCCCGATAATGCAATGCCCGGGCAACGGTTTCTTTTCCAGTTCCCGTTTCACCGGTAATTAACACCGGCAACCGACTCGAACAGAGGCTTTCTACAGAAGAGCGGACTGCCTGAGTCGCGACGCTTTCACCAATCAGCTCACACTGGGAGCTTTTTTCAGATTGCATCTCCCGCTGTCTACTCAGCAACTCCTGCTCTGCTTGAGCCTGTAAAATGGAAATCGCGGCATGACGAGCCAGCAACTCGAGACTGGATCGGTCGCGTTCCGTAAGACAGCCTGCCGACTTGTTAAGACATTCAAACGCCCCCACCACATTCCCCGATTCCTCAAGCAACGGGACGCAAAGAATATTTCGAGTCTGGAAACCGGTCTGCGTATCAATCAGACTTTCAAATCGGGAATCAGATTTAACATCATCAACTATCAGCGCTTTCCCTGTTTGAACCACTTCCCCAACAATTCCCGTCTCCTCCGGTATGATCAGGGAGCTGCCTTCTAAACCAATGGCAGGGCTGCCGATTAACTGGCCTGATCGCGAATCCCGAATAAAAATGGTGGCGCGCTCACACCCCAACAGTGACGTCGCCTGCTCGGCGAGCAACTCCAGGAGTTGACCGGGACTTTGGGCATGAAGCAAATCCGTAAAATGTCGGCAAAGTCCGGACAACTTCGCCACCTCGTCTTTCATGGCACAGGACCGGGAAACAAGCTCGCCAATTGGCTCCAGAAACTGCACCAGTAATGCAACGGTTGCAAGTGACTTTTCGTTAATGTACCTCCCCGATACAACAAGCACTTCCCAATGAAGTGTTTCCATCGCACCGCGAAGCGGAGAAGCAATCTGACCCCAGCCGGTTGCAGGAACATCGGGGACGAATCCGCAAGAATCTTTCCGCTGAACTTGATCAAGCCAATCCGGATCGGGTTTTCCCAAAGACCGACCACCCAGTTTGATGGCAGCTTCCCACTCAGGATTTCGACAAAACAGACCGATCCCCTGACATCCCAGATGCCCCTGAATAACCCCCAGCAAGTGTTCAAGATGACGAAGCGGTGTATCTGCAGGGTCCGATTCGAGATGCTTGACAGATTCGTGCAAACAATGGAGTATCACCTCAATCGAAGCACGGTCTTCCAAGGCAGCAATTCCCTGCTGCCAATCGGATCGCTTTAACCAACTCTGCTGACTGCTCTGCCTACTGCCCATCAACGAAACTATGCCTCAAAAAAGGAACCTGATATCACAATGATGTCAATCAGAGCAGATTAAGGTTCACTTTACAAGCTGAGGAATCAAATTGATGTCAGATTCGTTCTGTTTCATGTCTTACTCAACTAAACACAGAAATAGGCAGTTCTTTCAATTTCAGGAAGAACTTTCGGTTGATAGATTGTCGTAAACGTTTCGGCTTACTTATGTTGCTCCCAGTTTTCTTGGGTTTCCCAGCGTTCGCAAAGGATAAAAAATAATGCTACTAACGGTAAAAAGCTTACGAACGGTGCGAAAACTTTTGAAAATCTCATTTTGGTTACGTCGGTCAGAACAGGCCAGTCGTGCTGGGGATCATCCTGAGCCTGGCATACTTCAAAGCGTATGCATCCAGGTTCCTTGGGGATAGTTAGCCCGCTTCTTGTAGCAGTTCGCGTACTTCGTCAGTTTCCGCTAGACTGATTACTTTCAGCAACACATTGATACAAAACATGTTAAGTTCTTCCCGTATGAAGGTAGCTTCCCGGCGTAGCCGGTGCCGATCATTTATTGATTACAGCCTGCATGGTAGCGTAATAATTTTCATTTTTGAACAGGTATGGTGTCTGGATGTTTAATCTGAACCCTGCTCAACTTGTTGTTGATGTAGGCAATACACGCTACAAGTTCGCATTTCTTGAACAGTTTTGGGCGGATGATGAATCATCACTGGATAAACTGCCGGAATGCTACGGAACGATTGCCTACGAAAATGATGAACCGATATGCTGGAGAGAAATCCAAAAACTGCTGGCGGATCATTCGAAGCATCTGGTGCGTGTGCTGATATCCGGTTCCCATCCTGACAGAATGGATGACCTGGCAGCAACATTTCCAGGTGATTTTCCCGAACCACGTGTCGTTTTATATGCCGATGAACTGCCCGTTTGTCTGGATGTCCAGCACCCTGAAACCGTAGGGCTGGATCGCATTCTGAATGTGATGGCTGTCAACCGGTTGCGCTCTCCTGCACACTGGGCGATCATTGTTGATACGGGTACCGCAACGACAATTGATGTCGTTTCCTGTGAGGGGGCTTTTCAGGGAGGCGCCATTCTACCCGGTTATGAACTGGCGGCACATTCGCTACACGATTACACTGAATTGCTGCCGTTGATCTCGATGGAAGAAATACTGGAAGAGCCCCCCGATGTTGTTGGTCGTCAAACAAATCATGCCGTGCGTAGCGGTCTGTTTTGGGGACAGGTAGGAGCAGTCAATGAAATCGTTTCCCGAATTTCAGAAGAGCTACATAAAACAACCCAAGCCGAAGGAGAATTCTATCTTACCGGCGGGGCAGCTCCATTGCTGGGGGCTCACCTGAACCGCCCTTTCCGATACTATCCCCAATTGACACTACAGGGGCTCGGTTCGCTGGAATGAATCCGACTCAGCAATCATCTTGAAACACCTTTCCTTTTCGCTCAGCCCAGGAAAATATGCTCGGCTGCAGGGTGTAGAACTGACGGATGAAGACAACTTTTCGCACACTGTAAACAGATTTTGTAAATCGAATATCGCGTGATGGTGTGACAACAGATTTCCAGCTCGGTACAATTGAAACAACTGAAATTGTACCACTAACGGTAAAAGTTTGCGAAGGGTTCGTAAATTTTAGGAAATGTCAGTTTGGTTACGGCTATCAGAATGAATCAGCCGTGCCGGGTTGATCCGTTGATCTGCTGGTTCGTTGGGGTGCTTTGCAATTCCGGAGATATGAAATGACCCGTCGTTTGTCTGCTGTTGCTGCTGCCGTCTCGCTTGTTCTGCTTCAGATATTGTTGTCCTCTGCCAGTGCACAGGCACCAAGAGTCTTCCCGGAAGGAACGATCCCCGATGATGCCCGCCTGAAACCGTTGAAAGATCTGAACGGTTTCTTCCCGTTCCACGTTCCCGACACTCTCGAACAGTGGGAGAAACGGGCAGATAATCTGCGCAAACGAGTTCTGATTGCCAACGGACTTTGGCCGATGCCAGCCAAAACACCTCTTAATGCGGTCATCCACGGCAAAACCACGCGTCCCGGCATCACCATCGAAAAAGTTTACTTTGAAAGCATGCCCGGTTTTTTCGTGACAGGGTTGCTATTCCGTCCGGAAAATCCCGGCTCTAAAAAATTACCTGCCGTGTTATGTCCGCACGGTCATGGCGGGCGTTTGATGGACAGCGGCCCGAAGGGAATCAAAAAATATCTGGTCACTGGAGCCGAGCGATTTGCTGAATCTGGCCGGATGCCCAAAATTGCCCGATGCGTTCAACTGGCGCGGATGGGGTGTGTCACCTTTCTGTACGACATGATTGGCTATGCAGACAACCTGCAACTTTCCTACCAACTGGCTCACCGATTCGCCAGGCAAAGGCCGGAGTTTGAAGGAAAAGAAAGCTGGGGTTTTTACAGTGCGCAAGCGGAGTTGAGGTTGCAATCGATTTTTGGACTGCAAACCTGGAATTCGATCCGTGCACTCGATTTTCTGGAATCATTGCCCGATGTCGATTCGAAACGAATGGCCGTGACCGGCGGGAGCGGTGGCGGAACACAAACGATCATGCTTTGTGCGATTGATCCCCGGCCAGTCGCCGCGTTTCCAAATGGAATGGTCAGCAGTTCGATGCAGGGGGGCTGTACCTGCGAAAATGCTTCGTTACTTCGCATCGGAACCGGTAATGTTGAACTGGCTGCTCTGTTCGCTCCGAAGCCACAAGGCATGACCGCTGCAAATGACTGGACGAAAGAAATGCTCGTCCCGGGGAAAGGGTTTCCGGAACTGAAAAAGCTTTACACGATGTACGGCAAGCCGGAAAATGTGATGTGTGCCGACTTGACCCACTTCCCGCACAACTACAATTACGTGACACGCGCGATCATGTATTCCTGGTTCAACAAACATTTGAAGCTTGGTTTACAGGAGCCGATCGTCGAAGAAGATTACAAATTGCTCACCAAACAGGAACAGTCCATTTGGGATAAGGATCACCCCCGGCCAAAGGGGGGAGATCAGTTCGAACGAAAACTGACTCGCTGGATTGCCGATCGTGATACGAAATTGATCAACTCGCTTCCGGAAAAAGAACGTCACAAAACAATCCGAACCGCCTGGAAAATCATGATCGGTCGCGAACTGCCGCAACCCAATGAAATCGCTTTCAAGGATGGACAATTACACTTCCCGGCCAAAGGAGAGGTCACGCCGGTTGTCGTCATCAAACCGCAAGGTGAAGTGAAATTTGCCGCCATCTGCCTGCACGGCGATGGGAAAAACGGTTTCTTTACCAGACAGGGAAAACCAACTCCCGAAATAACCAAAATACTCGAACAGGGGGGGCTTGTTGTAACCGCTGATCTGTTCGAGCAGGGAGAATTCCTGAATGGCTCCCAACCGCTGAAGTTGACAGCCACGGTCAAAAACCCGAGGGAATACGCCGGTTATACGCACGGCTATAACGATTCCCTGTTTGCGCAAAGAACCCACGACATCCTCAAACTGATCACGCTCGCCGAAAAAATGGGGAATGAAAAAATTGTTCTGGTCGGAGCCGCCGGTACAACACCTCTGGTCGCCGCTGCTGCCGCTGTTGCGGGTGAGAAGGTTGACAAAACAGTGATCGATAATCCGGATTTTCGTTTTGCAGACATCAAAACATATCGTGATCCCAATTTCATTCCCGGTGCCGTCAAGTACGGCGATCTGCCTGCACTGTTGGAATTGAGCACGGAAGCCAGCAAATGATGACGTTCCCACTGATGAGCTTTCTCTGAATCTGAACAGTTTTTATCGGAGGTGAAGGGGCTATCGACCCAACTTGATCGAACAGCCTTTTGGGTAAAGTTTGGAGGAGATAAGCCAACGGGTTCAGCGGTTCTGCAGTCTTGGCGAAAATCCGAACATTCCAGAAACAGGGTTGGCGTTGTTCATCTCCAGGGCGTACCATGATGGTAGCGTTCCAGAGGAGTGATGGTGTTCCGGAAGACGCCCCGTCGACGGAGTATCAAGGCATGTTTACCAAGGCTGAAATGATCAAGGTGTGATCGGATATGGGCGAGAAAAGATGTGGCGTGCGTTGCAACTCACCCAATAAAGCCGTCTGTACCAAAGGGGCATTACAACGCACTTTGCAAACTAACGTATAAAATTCATCGAACAAGAAATCTGCCATGATCAGAGAAAATATTGTTGGTCGCTTGATCCTGCTATTTACGATTATGTTCGTGTCAGCGAATGCGCTCCATGCGCAAGAAACGGAGCTTCGATTTGGAACGGCGGTGCCTCCCGATGTAGATGCGATTTACGATCGCGGGTTGCAATGGCTGGTGAAGAATCAAACGGAAAAAGGAAACTGGGCTGGCGGTCAGCAGGGGCCGGGAGTGACCGGGATGGCTGTGATGGCGTTTCTGGCCAGTGGGGAAGACCCGAACTTCGGCAAGTACAGCGAGAACATTCGCAAGGCGGTTCGCAGTATGATTCGCGGTCAGGATGAAAGCACCGGCTATTTCGGTAACAGCATGTATCACCACGGTTTCGCGATGCTGGGGATGTCGGAAGTGTATGGCGTGCTGGATGATGACACACTTTGGCAGGGAGATACGGAATCTTCTGGTCGCCGTACGATTGCGGAATCGCTCGAATTGGCGGTGCGGGCGGCGATTACATCGCAGAAGAATAATCAATGGAACGCATGGCGTTATTCGCCCACTTCGACCGATGCAGATACTTCGGTCTCCGGAGCGGTTTTGATGGGGCTGCTGGCTGCCCGAAACGCAGGGATAAAAATCCCGAACGACTCGATCGATAAAGCGATCGAATACTTTCGCAAAATGACCAACAAGCGGGGAGGCGTTGGCTATTCAGGAGTCGGAGGTGGCTCAAAAAATTTACAGGCGATTGCGATGCTGGTTTACGCGATTGGTCGCAGAAAAAACCTGGATGAATATAAAGCCGTCGCTTCGCAGGTAACTACGAGGCTGGAACAACAGAACCACTACCCGTATTACAATAGATATTACACCGCACAGGCGCTGTTCCAGGGAGATTTCAATGCGTGGCAAAAGTGGAATTTGCGGACGATCAGACTTTTGAAAGAACAACAAAACGACGATGGCAGCTTCAACAGCAACATGGGGGTCGCGTACGGAACAGCGATGTCGATGTTGGCGCTCGCCTTGAATTATCGCTTTTTGCCAATTTATGAACGATAACTGGCCGACTGGCTCGATACGATCTTTTTTATCACGTAACAAGAATTCGCATGATGAAATCTCTACTCATACCGCTACTTTTGGTGGGCAGTGCGCTGTTGAATTCTGTCAGTTTGATGGCAATGGATCGAACTGAGGGAGCGGTTCGGGAAGGAAAACTTTTCTGGAACAACGGCGACAGTCTGATTGGCGCGATCGTTTCTGCCAATTCAAAACAGATTGTCTGGAAGTCTCCGTTTTTTGTTGAACCGTTGCGGATTCGTCACGAGGTTCTCTCAACAATTCAGTACAAGGCAGCCGAGCCGCAGGAGTATCCAGCAGGAACATTTCGGGTCGTCCTGCTCAACGGAGACGTTCTGTACGGTCAACTTCAATCCGTTGATGAAACGTCGCTTCTGATTGATTCGGCGCGGCACGGAACGGTTCGGCTGTTGCAGGATAAAATTTCCACGCTCCGGCGAATCAGCAGCAATGCCTCGACATACCTCGGCCCGCAGGGGCTTGATGGTTGGGAATCAGTGAAGGAAAAAGCCAACGCTGCTCAAAGAGGACAGGTTTTCCTGGGGGTTGGAGGAGGCGTTGCCCCCAAAAAAGGAGTGAGCAAGCTGGCAGCAAACTGGCGGACGTTGAGTGACGGCCGGGTTACCACGACGAAAAATGTGCCGATGTTTCACGCGTTCGATTATCCGGATCGCTGTGAAATTGAATTTGTTCTGGAATCGAAATCGCTTCCTGCTTTCAGCATCATGCTGGGCAAGAATAAAAATTCGGCCTTACGGATTGAATCGTGGGAAGAAGCGATCGTGGCTCTTTCCGGTTACGATTTTGTAGAACTGGTCGCGATGAAAAAGGAGCAGCGGAAAGTCCATCTGCATCTGTTTTTGAATAAACCCGAAAAGCAGTTGCTCATTTATTCCCATTCAGGGAAGAAGCTGGGTGAAGTCAAAGGGACCTCTTCTGCCCAACCGCCAAGCGGTCTTCTGCTCCAGAATGAAGGAAGTGATTTGACGCTCGATTATTTGCGAATCGACTTGTGGAAAGGAAGTTTGCCACAACCGTTGCGTTCCGGGGAATCACGGGTTCAACTGAGTGATGGATCGATTCAATATGGAAAAATCCTGAAGATTGATCCTCGGGCAAAGTCGATGCAATTTGGAACAGCGGAGTCACAGGCCTCGATTGCTTTTGATAGCATCTCCGGCATCACGTTGAATGAAGGACTGGGGAAGGAAACCCCTGTTGCAAAATCTCAACTGATTTGGCGGGACGGTGGGCGTGTTTCGGGAAAGCTCTTGCAGATTGTGGATTCCCGTGTGGAAATGCAAACGGCGTACTCGGTCGATCCTGTTCATTCCAGCCTGCACGAAATCCACAAAATTATTCTGGCAAAAGAATCGGGGGCTCGGGATTCCCTGCAGAAATCGGCCGACTCGACTGCCAATGAGAAGCAGACCGCTGAATCGAAAATGAAAAGTGCACAACCCTCGTCCCTTCCAGGTGGGAAAGCGGCAGAAACCCCCGATCGGGTTTTCTTTGTGGGGGGGACGTTGCGCGGGCATTTGACGATTGAAAACAATTCTTCTTCCCCGATCAAATGGCGACCGATTGGCGGGCTCAATGCGAGTGCGCTCGGTTCTCAGGGCGAAGCAAAGTTCGTTCGGGGCGAGCGTCATCCGGATTTGATGTTCGATGTCGCTACCTTTCCCGATGTCCTGTTTTTGAAAAACAATGATGTCCTCCCCTGTAATATCATCCATTTGACAAAGAAGGAACTGGAGGTCGCCTTTCCGATGGCAGAAGCAACTCGTGTTGCGACGGAGCATATCAAGGCGGTCGAATTTGGCTCCTCGCAGCGGGATTTCAGAAAGGGATTTGCCGACAAAAAATGGACGATGACCGGATCAGTCGAATTTTCTCCCAGGGAAGCTCTGATGCTCAGCACCGCAACGTTGGCGCACCCCGATATTCTGTCAGGCGATGAGGTTCATTTTCAGTTGGAATGGGGGGCGAACCAGTACGCAAAGTTGACAATCTATCTGAATACGGAAAACGTCATTAACGCACGACAGGATAAATCGGAAACGGCAACCTCGATCGATATCAACACCAATGGAGAAAGCCTGTGGGTCACAAAGGGGACATCGCCCCAGCAGAGAAATCAGTTCTGGGGAGTTCAACAAGGGGCCCAAAATCGAATCATTCGCTGCAAAAATTCACGAGCGGAAATTCGCCTGCTGACCAGAGACGGGGCGATTCATGTCAGTGTCAACGGGGAAGATGCTTTTACCATTCCACTGAATATCAACGGGGCAAGAGAAAAAGGACTTTACTTTTCTGCCACCTTTCTGGGAGTTCGCAATTCAGGCAGAAGGACAAAACCGGCCAATGGGCTTGAACGCGGCTATCGGATATCGCAGTTTGAAGTCAACAGCGTGGCTGGTTCAGCCGTCAAGCAGTTTATTATCGAAGAAGCCCGACAACGAGCCCTCACCGTTCCACGATTTCGCCGGGATGATCCTTCGACGCATGTCATCATTGCCCCGAATGGCGATCTGTTGCGTGGGCGTCTGATCGGGATTGATGACCAGTACGTTTCCTTTGAATCGAAACTGGAAGTCTTTCGATTTGAACGGGAGCGAATCGCTTCTATTATCTGGCTGCCGAAACTCAAAAAAGAAACAAACAAGAACGACGCTCAGGGCAAACAGGACGCTACTTCCGAGAAAACGGATACAAAGCAAACGGAGAAATCCTCCGGCAAGGATGAACGGGCATCTTCCGATATTCAGTTGAGATTGGCCTACGGCTTTTCACTCAGCTTCACCCCCGGCAGGGCCCAAAACGACAAGTTGATGGGGCGATCGACCATTCTGGGAGAATGTGCGATTCCTTCCGGTTCAATCAAGGAGCTGATCCTGGGGAAGAAATACTCCGATTCGTATGATGTTTTTGCTCAATGGATACCGCAGGCTGCACCGGAGCCGAAATGGGACATTCCGCAACAGGGAGGAGCCGACCATCCATTACTGGGAACCACCGCGGATAATTTTGAATTACCGTTGCTCGATGGAACGACTTTCAAGTTGTCTGAGCATTCCAATCAGGTTGTCGTTCTCGATTTCTGGGCAACCTGGTGTGGGCCGTGCCTGTTGGCGCTGCCCGGTTACATCGATGCGACTTCAAAATTCGATACGGATAAAGTGATTTTTATCGCTGTGAATCTGCGAGAAGCTTCGCAAAAAGTGAGGGAGTTTCTTGAACGGGAAGAACTTTCGCCAGCAGTTGCACTCGATTCCGATGGTGAAGTTGCGGCCCGGTTCGGTGTTTCGGGAATTCCGCACACGGTCATCATCAGTCCGGGAGGAACGATTGAAAAGATCAACGTCGGCTATAGCCCGACTGCTGCCCAGGCGATGCAGGAAACTATCTCGAAAATTCTTGATGGAACCTGGAAACGAAAAGAAGCCATTTCCAAAGAAAAATCGAAGGACGAACCGGCCCTATGAATCTTGATGCAGTCTGGATTGGGTGTTGAATCGGCCTTGGTTGCCCTGTATTTGTTGGTTATATCTGTATGCCTCGGTTGCCCTATATTCGTTGCACGCGCTCCTCCGTCAAGCAACCACGACAATCAGGCGGCAATCATAACGTAAATTCGCGGCAGTTCCCGATATCTCGACCACGGTAATACCAACTCTTGCAGAAAGAGAGGGCATCTTTTACGCTTGTCCGATCGATAGCCTTCCGCCTTTTGGGAAAGGAAAGAGAACGTGTCACAGTTCAATGGGCCTGGAATAAAATCGGTCATTTCGCGGTTACTCTCCCTGTTTCTGTTTTTCGCTTTTGTTGCGGGAATGCGATCGGTTCAGGCTGAAGAAGAAGCCCGGCCAAACATCCTGTTCCTGTTTGCTGACGATCAGCGTCCCGATACCATCGGTGCTCTGGGCAACCCGGTCATTCAAACTCCCAATCTCGACCGGTTGGTCAAGCAGGGAACCTGTATGACGCGGGCGAGTTGTGCCTATCCGATTTGTTTCGCAAGTCGAACAGAAATTCTGACGGGCTGTACTGGCTTCAGAAACAAGGTATTTTTATCGAATCGAGACGCCGATTTGAGTTTGCCCACACTACCTGCTGTGCTGAACAAAGCAGGTTATCGAAGTTACTGGGTCGGCAAATGGCACATGGCCGGGCATCCCGTATCGCGGGGGTTTACTGAATCGCTCGGTTTGTTTGCTGCCGGGAAACGACCCAAGGAGCCTCAATTTGACAGCAGAGGAAGAATCGTCACCGGTTACGTCGGATGGATGTTTCAAACTGACGATGGAAAGCTGATGCCCGAACTTGGCGTTGGCCTGACGCCAAACATCAGCCACAGATTTGCCGATTACGCGATTGAACTGTTAAAGCGAAAATCGGACAAACCTTTTTTCCTCTATGTTAATTTCACCGCACCGCACGACCCGTTGCTGACTCCTCCCAATTGGGGTGATGTCTACGATTGGCACAGAATGAAAGTTCCTGAAAACTTCCTGCCCCGGCATCCCTTTGATCACGGCAACTTCTACGGACGGGATGAAAAACTTCTCCCCTGGCCTCGCACAAAGGAAGATATCAAAAAAGACCTGGCGACATATTACGCCGTCATTTCACATCTGGACGAACAGGTCGGCAGGATTCTGGATACACTCGAAGAAACTGGACAGGCCGAGAACACAATCGTCGTTTATTCCAGCGATCACGGGTTGGCTTTGGGAAGTCACGGCTTGATGGGGAAGCAGAACATGTACGAGCATACGATTAATGTCCCCCTCATTTTTCGCGGGCCGGGAATACTCCGAGGAAAAAAAAGCGGAGCCCAATGCTATCTGCGCGACCTGTTTCCCACATTTTGCGATTTCGCGCAGGCACCGAAACCGGAATCATTGCAGAGCCGCAGCCTGTTGAAGATTCTGAAAGGTCAGACTGATGAAGTCTATCCCTTTATTGTCGGCTACTTCAAGCACGCCCAACGGATGATCCGAACCGATCGCTGGAAGCTGATTCAATATCCCCAAGTGAAAAAAACTCAACTGTTCGATTTGAAAAATGATCCTTACGAGTTGGTGAATCTCGCTGATGAACCGGACTACTCCCCAATCAAACAGAAACTGAATCGCCAACTGACAACCTGGCTGAGAGAGCACCAGGATCCGCTGCAACAATAGCCCTTCACTTCATCCCTTTTCGTACATAAATTTGCAAGTAAGCTCGCGGATATGTTGTTGGTATGAGCGTTTCAGATATCGATAATCAAAGCGGCGTTGCCTGCTTGATGACACCACGCGGGAGGGGGGCAGTCGCCACGATTGCCCTGCGTGCCCCTCTTGAACAGCTTGCAGCGAAGACTCGGTCTCTTCCCTCTTTTTTTCTGCCGCGTAACCGGAAACCGCTGCACCAGCAGTCAACAGGAAAAATCCTGTTTGGAAAGTGGGGCGA
>JALTOP010000246.1:13913-14795 GCA_027000105.1 Planctomycetaceae bacterium
CGAAGAAGAATTGGTCGTCTGCAGAACCGGCGATGACGAAATTGAAATTCATTGTCACGGAGGTGAAGCGGCTGTTTCCAGAATACTTTCCGATTTGGAAAAACTGGGCATTTCGATTGTCGATGCTTCCGATTATCTGAAGATGGTAACCGACGTTTGGGAAGCCGACTACGTTCAGGCGATCTCCCGGGCAAGAACATTTCGCACCGCTTCGTTACTTCTCCAACAGCGGGAAATCGGACTGGAAATCTGGAGAGAGCTGGAGAAGTCTCTGGAGACCAACTATTGGAGAACGCTGGACGAACAGGCAAGGAGCAGTCATCGCAAGATGATACAGCAGATGAGGCAATGGGCTGAATTTGGCAGACACCTGGGAACGCCCTGGCATGTTGTGATTGGCGGACCGGCCAATGTGGGAAAATCTTCTCTGATCAATATCCTTCTAGGTTATGAACGCGCCATTGTCGTAGACCAACCAGGGACGACCCGAGATGTTGTTTCCGCCGAAACCGCCTTGCAGGGATGGCCGGTACTGTTGAGTGATACCGCCGGCTTGCGGGAAACAGGGGATCATCTGGAGTCGATAGGAATTGAACTCGCCAGCCGAACGATGCAAAAAGCGGATCTGCAAATTCTGCTTCTGGATCGAAGTATCTCACCAGATCGCGAAAGCCGAAAATTGTTGGCAAGTTTCCCGGACGCTCTGTTCGTATTCAATAAAACGGATCTCGATGCAGTCGCAGACTGGGAGGATGTTGAATTTCCCCGACCGCCACTTGAAGTTTCCTGCAGAACAGGAGCAGGAATTGAACATCTTGTCGAAAAGATAACGCAAAGACTGATCCCACGAACGCCGCCCGTTTCCCTGATCTATCCAGTCAC
>JALTOP010000246.1:14805-16645 GCA_027000105.1 Planctomycetaceae bacterium
ACTTTAACAGGCCAACACGGCAAGAATCAGCTCCAAAAAACCGTTTGTTATCGAGAAGAAGCTTATCTATCCATGCAGGCGACTTACTGCCCGCTACAACTGGTACAACACTTCCTTCGAAGGACATACCGCGTTAAATGCAGTATTCAATCACGTACTGATCTTCAGTTTTGACCGGTTCCTGCTCCAACATGACCTGGGCGACCCGCATCGCCTGTCCGCGCAATTCCGGAACCGCGATCGATTCCCACAGACTTCCTCTGAGTAACGGGCCAATCGCATAAAGAATTTCAGAAACCTTGTCATCGGCTTCGAGCACGGCGAAGTTTTCGTTCACCTTGATACCCATATCGAGTTCGTCCGGCTGGATCAGACCTCGCTTGAGGAGATTCTGATACAGTGGGACATCACAAGTGCTGAAACGCAGTTGAGGGCCGGTGCAGTTGATGACCAGATCGCCGCGGACAGATTTCTCGCTTCCGTTCTCGCACCGGTATTGCACTTCGATTCCTTCCTCCTGAGGGGCCAGGCGTTGAATATCGCCACGCAGTAATTCGAGCTGCCCGTTATCAAGCTGATCGGTTACCCGCTCGTGGATGGATTGGGCGATGCGATGGCGAATGACGTTCCAGAGATTGGCATAGTTGTTCAAAAACTCCTTCTTTTCCTCTGTCGTCAGGTTTTGCCAAAGTTTTTGCGTGTGTGGTCTGAGCTTGTCAATCGCGATGGCTGAATTCTGACTCATCTGCTTCAGTTTTTCGCAATGGGATTCAACCAGTTCAACAAGCTGTGTCAAATTCATTTCACTCACATTTTCCGGAATGAAATCGGGATAGTGAATCCCGCGAAAATGTGAGCGGGGAAGCATTCCATTACGGGAAATTGCGATAATTTTTCCACACCAGCCCATTTCGGTAAGCGTGACAACCGCATCGACCATCGTCAAACCGGTTCCCAGCAGCAGAATGGTTCCACCAGCAGAAGGCAACCGATCCATCCAGTTTGCCCAAGGGTCTGCACAATATCGTGGATCGTGAGAAACGGGCGAAAGGGAAGGAAAACCGGCAGGAGGCTGGTGCCCGGTTGCGAGCAGGACGGACTCCGCTTCGATCTTTTTGCCGCTTTGCAGCTTCACCGAAGCCCTACCCTGATCCAGCTTGACGACATCAGTCGCAACGTCGTCAATGACTCCCAACTTGACTTCCGTTCCGGGCAGAACCGGGTTCAGAAAAATGGAGGCGATCCCGCGAATGTAATCGCCATAAATTCTGCGGGGAACGAACATTTCCAGCAGTTCTTTATCACTGACTGAATCAAATTCACTTCGGGAACGCAACCATTCAAAAAAATGATCGGGGTGGTCGGGAAATGCAGACATGTTCCGGGCAGCCACGTTCAACAGATGCTCTGGACGGGTCGTGGAATAGGCAACGCCGCGACCGAAGGGACGCTTTGAATTGATGATCTTTATCTCCAACGGAGCCACACTGAACCGGGCCAGATTGACCGCGGTCATCGTCCCGCTGAACCCGCCTCCTATAATGGCAATTGTTCTCATGGGTGTCCTCTTTCTATCAGGTTTCTATCTGAGGAAAACAGAATCGTACCCAAGCCTCTTTTTCTGTTGACCTGTTTATTCTAGTGTGAAGGAAACTGCTTGAAGATCGCCGGAAACATCAGGGCGAACCGGGCCGGAACCGTTCAAAATGAGATTCGATGCCGCCAGGATCAACACAACTGTGATGATTTTCCGAAACAATTGGGGCTTGATAAAACGACTGACCGCGGTACCAATCAAAACACCTCCAATGGCAAACGGAACGGCCCATAAGGCATGAAA
>JALTOP010000247.1 GCA_027000105.1 Planctomycetaceae bacterium
CCACGCGGAAGCGACCAGGCGCTCGGAAATGGAAGAGGCACGCGTCGGAAATGCTGATGTGTTCGTCGCTGCAACAGGCCGAGATGAAGACAATATCATTTGCGGAGTCGAAGCGCGTGAATTGGGGGCCGAGCGGATTTTGAGCGTTGTCAGGCGTCCCGACTACATCAACGTGCTCGAAAAATTGCAGATCGATGTCGCCGTCAGCCCGCGGGATGTGATGGCCATGCAGATTCTCGGAATGGTTTCCGGTGGGCCGATCCTGACTGCAGGAAAATCGGTGGATGAAAATGTTTTGATCTGGGAGATCGAGGTAAAAGATGGTTCACCAGTGACCCAAAAGCCTCTCAAAGAGTTGTCACTTTCGAAGACTTTGATAGCATCCGTTGTCAGGGATGACTACGTTCGCGTTCCTACTGCCGAAGATGTGCTGGCACCGAATGATATTGCGGTCGTTCTGGTTGACAAAACAATCTCTTCCGAGGCGATTAAACTTTTTGCGACTACAGACTGACTTGAACAGACTGACTTGAAAAAATGTCTGCAGAAAAGATTACCATTCAGGTTAACGCAGAACCTCAGACCGTGCAGAGCGGAGAGACGGTTGCAGGTCTGCTCAAAAAACTGGGGAAAAATCCCCAATATCTGGCAGTCGAGCGGAATCGTGTTCTAGTCCGGCGAGCCGAACATTCCCAAACAACCCTGCAGGCTGGAGATGTGATCGAGATTGTCACCCTGGTCGGCGGTGGATAGTCTGTCCGTCGAGTGAGCGTCAACCGGGATCGTTCCCCCCTGTTTTTTCTTTCGTACAGAAAGAACAGCTGAGACCTCCCGGATACCTTCCCGGTTCGTCAACACGCACCGTTTACTGCACTGACAGTCATTTATCGACTGTGATGAAACTGGAAAAAACTGGAAACTTGAAATTATGAATACGCATCTTGTCGAAGATTCTCCCCTGATTCTGGGAAACCATCAATTCAATTCCCGGCTGATTGTCGGCACCGGGAAATACGAAACATACGATTTGATGCGAGACTGTCTGGAAGCTTCAGAAGCAGAAGTCATCACGGTCGCTGTCCGTAGGGAACGACTGATCGATGCCCAGGGGCGTAACATTCTCGACTTTATCGACCTGAACCGTTACACCATTCTGCCCAATACTGCCGGTTGCTTCAATGCGGAAGATGCGGTGCGTGTTGCAAGACTGGGGCGGGAAATTCTGGAAGGATTGGAAAATCCCGGGGTAGACTGGGTGAAGCTGGAAGTTCTTGGGGATAAAAAAACATTGCTTCCCGACCCAATCGCCACACTGGAGGCGACCGAACAGTTGGTTGCAGACGGCTTCCAGGTACTCGTTTACACCTCTGATGATCCGATGGCGGCAAGACGGCTCAAAAATGCCGGGGCGACTTCAGTCATGCCCGCGGGCAGCCCTATTGGAAGTGGGCAGGGTATCCTCAACCCGAACAATATCCGCATCTGTCTGGAGTACCTGAAACAGGACGATCCCGATTATCCGGTCATTGTGGATGCCGGGGTCGGAACGGCCAGCGATGTCTGCTTTGCAATGGAACTGGGAATTGATGGCGTTCTGCTGAATACGGGCATTGCCGCAGCCAAAGATCCACTCCGTATGGCCCGGGCAATGAAAAAAGCCTGTCAATCAGGACGTGAAGCTGCATTGGCAGGACGTATCCCCAAAAAAATGTACGCGACCGCATCAAGCCCGGAAACAGGACTCCCGATCTAGTTGCCAACAGGTTTTGAACATACCCTGTTTTCTGGAGGCCGGTTGCTGATCTCGCTGCTCTTGAAGATTCAAATTGATGTTGAGGGATAATCATTCAGTGCCCGGCGTTTTTCACTCGTAAAGCGCCACTAAAACGCCCCAAATGTGAAATGCCCCGAAACATGACACATCGATTGCTGCTCGCAGCACCCGCCCGATTCATTTTCCCCAATCGCCAACTAAATCGAACCGAACCGGTAGACTGATTTATCTCTGTCTACTAGAATCCCCATTCTTACTTTTCCTGAGCTCGACAGGCTATTCCGATGAGAGACGTACTGGTCTCGAAATCAGCGGGAATTTCGGTTCTGCCGGATTCGAGTGCTGGATTGAAATCCTGGGAGATTGAATTGAATTGAAATTGCGACAGTTTGCGACTGGCAGAGATACCTGTTTCAGTCGCCAATGAAACGATTCGATTACCGACGCATCCCGCCCACAATTCGGTCATTCTACGCTCCAACAGTTGGCAAATTTTTTTCCGAATGATCCTTTTTCATACGGAAATCGAAAGTTGGTGAATCACCTTACAGACGGAGTTCGAGATTGTTTCGATAATGGCATCATCGGGAGAACGGATCGTTTCTCTCGTGGAGGTGAGGAAGTTCTGCGAAATTGTAGTGGCCTGTGTTGGGTACTCACTGCTGGGTATCGCGGAAGTCGGTTCCATCGATGAATTGGAACGCAATCAAACAAATCCAGCCGTGCTGGAAACTTAACGCGGCATGAAGCAGGCGTACGTGACGGGTCGGGAATGTCCCGACGTCAAGGAATCGAATCCACACAGTGCAACAGAGTGCCTGCCTGGATCAATCACAGATAGGAGTTTGAGGAGAAAACATGCGTATCAATTTCAGGAAATATGGAGCCGCTTTGCTGCTCTGCATGGCTGCGTTGGGAAATCAGACGAGTTTCGGTGCCATCGCCCACTGGCAGACCGACTTTAACCGTGCCAAAAAACAGGCGATTGCGGAATCGAAGCCGCTCGTCGCCATGTTTACAGCTTCCTGGTGTGGTCCCTGCAGAAGGATGAAATCGACCACCTTGGTTGATCGTGCTGTCAGACAACTGTTGAACAGCCACTTTGTGACGGTGATGGTCGATACCGATCGCAATCCCGGTCTGACTCGCCAATATAATATTACCGGAATGCCCACGATTGTTATTATCGATCCGACGACCGGAAAAAGCGATCGAGTCCGGGGGTATCAGGGGCGCAGCCAATTCCTGTCGTTCCTCAACTCCCACAAAAGGCAACTACAGCTCGCCTCGGCGGTCAGTGATGAAAAGCACGCAGATTCTCCGAAAAAGTACAAGGACAGAGGATTACTTTCTCCCTACAGCCTGGTCAGCATTGTTGACCGTGGAGAGTTGGTCAAGGGAAACCCGAGTTTCTCAACGAAAAGACATGGCTATACAGTTCAATTTGCTTCAGCCAAAGAGAAACAGACGTTCCTGGCGAACCCTGATAAATATTGGCCCCAGTTCGATGGTGCCTGCCCGGTGATGTTGGCCACGGCTCATCAATCAACTTTGGGCGAAGCCCGCTGGGCTGTTGAATATGATGGCAAACTGTTCTTCTGCCATTCCAAAGAACACGCTCTTGAATTTATCGAATCGCCCGAAAAATTTGCCACACAGGATGTTGCCACACTGCAGGGAGAGACTGCAAAACGGTAGCTTCTACACTTATCCCGACAACCCGGGGAGCCGACGATAACAGAAGTTGGCTCCCCGATTTTTTTGAGGGAGGCCTGTATTTTTCGGAGTCTTTGTACGTTTTGAGAGTACTCGCATTTTTCGGATGCCTGGTCAGTGCTTGAGAACTTTTTTCAGGAAGTGGATTCCGATTATTGCAATCAACGCGTTGCCAACCCACATCACCCATGCCGGTTCACAAAGTCCGTTTTTTGCCTGATTCATCGAAAGCATCACAATCGGATAGTAGAAAAAGACAATGGGCATGAACACCATGAAAAAGCTGGTTAAAAACTGCTGTTTCGCCTGAAGAATGGAGATGGGGCTCCCCAACAGAACGAAAAAGAAGCAGCTCCCGGCCATCGCATATCGGCTGTGATATTCAGTGCGTAATCGGTTCTTTCTTTGGGTTTCCGTTATTTCCTGTTGAAGAAGATTTGTAAATTCGGGCATTGAAAACTCGGCAAATTCACCGCAAGTCAGGCTCATCGTGCGGGCAATGATCCGCTTCGCTTGAAGCTGGCGATCTTCCTGTTCAATGCGTTTCAATTCCCGGGTAATCTCCTCAACAGCCATGTGCCTGGCCTTTTGCTTGCGGTCGATCAAGGGAAGTGGAAAGGGATATTCTCCATCCCGAAACCAGGCCCCCCTGCCATCAGACATGTTGATAAAGCCATCTGTCACCTTGATGATCGCTTTTCGTTCCTGCAGATTGAATTGAATTTTCGCTGTTTCAGCCTGAACCGTGAACGTCTGCCCGTTACGGGGGGTGTATCGAATTGTCGGCTTGATGAGCGTCTTGCCTCGAACATCGATCACCATGATCGCCAAACCGCTACGATCGTCGATAAAATGATGATCGTTGCGCAACTGATCGAGAAAAATCTTCTCCATTTTGATCATCACTGTTTCCTGGATTTTATTGATTGACCAGGGAATCACCTGATCTGTCAGGACTAAAGCGGAAACACTCAAACAGGCCCCCATCAGCAGCGAGGGCCAAAGCAGCGAGAATATACTGATACCGGCCGCTTTGGCCGCGGTCAATTCCTGATCTCCAGCCATTCGTCCATAAACGACAGTCACCGTCAGCAACATTGTCGCCGGAACGGTAATCGGAAGCAGACTGTAGATAACGTAGGGTAATATCTGCAACACTTCCATCGGCCCCAATCCATTCTCTGTGGCCTGCTGGAAGACGCCGACAAAAACA
>JALTOP010000248.1 GCA_027000105.1 Planctomycetaceae bacterium
GAACCAGTCGCACCGGGTGGGTCAACCTCTTCTGCCAGTTAGTACGTTTCTAAGGAAGAATTTGCTGGAAAAATTTTTCTCAAAATAGTTCCCCTTCCCAAGACCGGTGAAAAACCGGTAAAAAAACGAGTTGAAAAGAGGTATAATGACGCTTCGGGATAGGTATCAACCGCTGGAAAATTGACAATCCAATACCCAAACAGAGCCCAATTGGTTATGATGGCGTTTGTGGCGAGGTTCAATTTCTCCTTTCGCTCTTCTTTCCTAATGTGAATACTCATCAAAAGTTATGAATACTGGATCAGATTCAGCTCAATCGGAAATTGAGCACCTCAGTGCCTGCGAGAGTGTGTTGGGGTATGAATTCAAAAACAGGGATTTGCTCAAATTGAGTCTGACCCATGCGTCAGTCGCTCCGACACGACTGGAATCGAACGAGCGGATGGAATTTCTGGGGGATTCAATTCTGGGAATGGTTGTGTGCGACCGCCTGTTCGTCAAATTTCCGGAGGAAGAGGAAGGACAGTTGACACAATTGAAATCGGAAGTCGTCAGTCGAACGGCCTGTGCTCACCTGGCCGATTCCCTGGGATTGGTACGGTTTGTGTATATGGGGAAGGGATTGCACCAGGCGAACGAAATTCCGACGTCTGTCCTGGCTGGTGTGTTCGAATCGATTATTGCAGCGATCTATCTGGACGGTGGTTTTGACGCCGCCTACCAGTTCATTTCCAGAAACCTCGACGGTTTGATCAGCCACGTGGCCGAGACTGCGCACAACCGTAATTCGAAAAGCAAGCTTCAGCAGTGGACACAAAAGGAGTTGGGACTGACACCGACCTACAAATTACTCAATGAGACCGGTCCGGATCATTCCAAGAATTTCCAGGTTTCGGCGGTCATTGGTGCAAACAGTTACCCGGCAGCCTGGGGATTGAACAAAAAAGAGGCTGAGCAAAAAGCGGCTCTGAATGCGCTGCGGGAACTGCAGGGCGAGGCGGAAGATTCCAGTCCGGAATAACGAATTCCACTTCGGTTTTCTTCAAGTTGTGGAAAAGAATAAAAAGAATAACGGAAAGATAACGGAACTTGGCGATGTTCAAACATGATATTGTGCTTACCGCACTACTGGCCGCTCTGGCAGTTTTTCTGGTTGATTGTGAGTGTGTACTTGCTGAAAAACCGGCTAGCGGAGGCAAAACGGGCGTCTCCGATTCGTCAGTTGGTGAGCAGGGGGAAGATTGGCCCGTTTTTTTGGGGAACGGGAACTATGGTCTCTCCCACGAGACTGGTTTGCTCAAATCCTGGCCTCCACAGGGACCTCCGCTTGTTTGGGATCGCGAAATCGGAACCGGTTATAGTGCCCCGTCGGTTCGTGGAACGCGTCTTGTTGTCCATCATCGGGTCGGTGATGTGGAAATTGTGGAATGTCTGGATGCCCGAAGCGGGAAGTTTTTGTGGAAGTACGAATCTCCTTCTTCCTTCGTCGATCCGTACGGTTACAACAATGGGCCGCGTTGTACTCCCCTGCTGACGGAAGATCGCTGTTATACTTTTGGGGCACAAGGGAGATTGTTGTGCCTGAACCTGATGACCGGAAAAAAAATCTGGGAGCGGGAAACGGGGAAGGAATTCGATATTCCGCGGGCATTTTTCGGCGTGGGGGCCACGCCTGTTCTGGAGGGGAATCGTTTGATCGTGCTTGTGGGCGGTCAACCGAATTCTGCTGTCGTTGCCTTTGACGCCGGGACGGGCAAAACCTTGTGGGAAAGTGTCGGCAAAAAAACCTGGGACGGCGTTGAAACCGGGTGGCCCGAACCCAAAAAGTACGAATGGACGGGAGAGGAGATGCTTGTCAGTTATTCCTCGCCGGTGGCGGAGACGATTCACGGTAAGCGACACATTCTGTGCCTGCTTCGTCAGGGGCTTGTTTCGGTCGATCCGGAAACAGGGGCAGAGAATTTCAAATATTGGTTCCGGTCACGCTTGCACGAATCCGTAAATGCGGCCCGTCCGGTTGTCATGGGAGATACCATTCTCATATCAGCCGCATATCGAACCGGAGCTGCCCTGTTGAAAGTTTCGCCTGACGGAAAAAGCGTGCAGGAAGTGTGGCGGAATCGGCGGAATCTGATGACCCACTGGTCGACAGCGACGCCGGTTGGAGAGTATGTCTTTGGATTCAGCGGACGACACGAAAATGAAGCCGCCTTGAGATGTCTCAAAGTGGCCACCGGAGAAGTACTCTGGCAAACGTCCGGTTGGGAACAACCCATTGATCATTTAACACCGGTTTCCAAAAGTACCGTGAAGAACAGTCAGACCGGGAAAGTGGAACCGTGGCCCTATTATGGAAGGGGCTCTTCCATTTACGCAGAGGGAAACCTGATTGTTCTGGGAGAACGCGGAACATTGGCCCTGGTGAAAGCGACTCCGAAGTCGTTTCAGGAAATCAGTCGATTCAAACCGGTTCGCATGGAGTATCCCTGTTGGGCGGCTCCGGTTTTGAGCCGGGGGAAGCTCTACCTCCGCTGCGAGAAGGGATTGGTCTGTTACGACCTCAAAGCGGATTCCCGAAAAAAATAGGGATCGTGGGACAGCCCTGTGGTTGTACCGGATGGTACGCTCTTCGGGACAGAGTGATATCAGACAGAACGCTATCAGAGGGGCCTGGACAGATTCGACAATGAGTCATTCACAAACAGGGGGCCCATTGGTATCCTTCTGTTTTGTCGTTATTGCTCCTGGTGAAATCTCCTCAGAGAAACGGCCTGTTTCTTTTCGCCTGTTTGGCACCGGCGAGATCCACTTGGGGCAGGAACCTGTCTCCTCGCCAATTGGGCGCATTTTCACAGAACATTCACGAAAAGCAGCATAAGCCAAAACAAGCAAAATAAAAGGGACTTGCTGACAGAACATGCCCGCGAAAAAACATGCTCATCTGGTTGGTCTATGCGGGGCGGGAATGCGTTCTCTGATGCATTATCTGTTGGCTCAAGGGTGGACAGTTTCCGGTTCCGATCGATCAATCCGGGAACAGGATCGGTCTGAATGGGCTCGAAGTGGGGTTCAAGCCTTTGCTGGGCATGATGAAACCAATCTGCCTGAGCAAACAACAATGCTGATTTACTCGCTGGCGATTCCCGAAGAAAACCCGGAAAGAAAACGGGCGGTTATGCGATCAATTCCCACGTTCAGTTATGTGGAATACCTGGGTGAGTTGTTCCGTCTGCATCGGGGAATCGGTGTTGCGGGGACGCACGGCAAAACAACAACCACTGCGATTTTGGCCCATCTGCTGCGTTTCGCCGGTCGGGAGCCTTCTCTCGTTTACGGCGGACGATTCCAGAAAGAAAGTGAATACGGATGGTACGGCCAGTCTGATCTGCTGATTGCCGAGTGCTGTGAGTTTCGACAATCATTTTTGAACTACAGCCCTGAAATGGCGGTGCTTTTGGAGGTTGAGGCCGATCATTTCGATTGTTATCCCGATCGGGATTCGCTTCTTGATGCGTTTGCGAGGTTCTGCGAAAAGGTAAATCCGCACGGTTTGCTCGTCATTAACAGCGATTGTGAATTGACTCGTCTCGCCTCTCATTCCGCCCGTTGTCGAACCGTTCCCTTTTCTTTGGATATCAACTCGAACAAAAACGGGACTTGGCGACTCAAAAGTGCATCGACAATAAAAACAGGTATGCAATTTTGCGTTGAATCTGTTTCAGGGGACCGATATTCGTTTGAAATCCCTCTGTTTGGATTTCACCAAATTGCCAACGCATTGGCCGCAATCATCACGGCAAGTGAACTGGGAGTCGAGTTTGAAATCATCAGCCGGGCCTTGAAAAGTTTTCCCGGTATCGAAAGAAGGTTTGAGATTCGTGGTGAATATCGTGGCTGGCTGTTTATCGACGACTATGCGCATCATCCGACTGAAATTGAAGCAACCATTGCAGCAGCCCGTCTGCGATATCGCGATTCCCGTTTGACCGTCGCGTTTCAGCCACATCAGATTCTCAGGACGGAGTCCCTGATAGACCGCTTTGCTCAAGCATTGGCAGGGGCGGATCGGGTCATCGTTCTGCCAATTTATGCAGCGCGTGAAGTTCGGAATTCCAAGGTGGAATCGGTTGCCCGGGAACTGGTTCGAAAGGGTAATTCGCTTCCAGAGCGGACAGAATGTAAAAACCGGAACTTTGAATACGCTGCTTCACTTGACCATTTGCGTTCCAGTTTGGACGATTCACCGATAGTTGAAGGTTCTACTTCCCAAAATCTCTTTCTCACCCTTGGTGCAGGAAATATAGATTGGATATACCATGACTTGCCTGGATTCATTCGCTGAAATAACGCGACGTGACGAACCATTGGCCCCGTACACCTGGCTTAAATTGGGAGGCCCTGCACAATATTTGATGGAGCCTCGCACAACTGAAGAACTTGCGAGTATCATTAAATGTACACACGAGTCGAATGTACCAGTCCATATATTGGGGGATGGTTCCAACCTGCTCATCCGTGATGAAGGCATCAGTGGGGTTGTAATCCGACTTGTTTCCGGGGATTTTTCAAACATCGAGGTCAAGGGGGAGCAGGTTACAGCCGGGGCGGGGACTTTGCTTTCGCATGTCATTTCCCGTTCAGTCGCGGCAGGTTTGACCGGTTTGGAAACCCTCGCTGGAATCCCTGGCACCATGGGGGGGGC
>JALTOP010000249.1 GCA_027000105.1 Planctomycetaceae bacterium
ATACCCTTTGCTGTTCCGAAAAAATGGCCGAGGTGCGATCGCCATCTCTGTCGATGAGATCGATACCGCTCAGGAGATCCTGAAAGATCAGGGACTTGAAATCATCACTGAAGATGACCTGCAAAAGGATGATAGCTATTTCTTTTGATACGATCTCCCTGTCCCATGGCCCCCACCTCTTTCAGGCAGAAATTGCCGTTGAAACTGATTGCAAAATGGACACTGTTTGCAGTTGTGTTCGTTTACGTGGTTCGTTACGGCTACCAACAGTGGAACGAGGCAGAGTTTAGCCAGGTTCAATGGTCTCCCGGTTGGTGGGTTGCAGCGGGATTACTCTATTTTCTCAGTTGGATACCTGCCGGCCTGTTGTGGTGGCTCCTTTTGAGGCAGGCTGGGGTTTCGGTTTCGTTTTACTCGACTTTTCGCTCACACTTCTGCGGACATCTTGGTAAATATGTTCCCGGGAAGGCTCTTTCGCTGGTGATCCGGGCAGCGATGCTTGGCAACTATCACGTCTCCCCTTCTCTGGCGGGGATGCTGGCAACGGTGGAAACTCTTATCACCATGGCGGCAGGTCTGCTGGTCTCAATTACATTGCTGCCGATTGTTATTGGAGCTGAATCGAATGAATCGCTCACGCAAATGATTCCCGCTCTTAAAATGCTGACAGATCTCGATGCCGGGGTGCAGTATCTGATTTCGGCCCTGATCCTGTTGCTGGCAATACTGGCTACGCCTGTTGTCTCTTGGACCTTGCAGTGGGTGACACCTCGCCTGATTGCCAGGACAGCCTCCTCCGGTATCTCCTCAATGGACGACCTGGCGAGCAACTCGAAAGTTCAATTTACTCCCAAATTGGTTCTTCTGGGATCCGCTATCGTCTTCATCGGTTGGTTCATCAATGGTCTAAGTTTGGGATGCCTGTTAATGAGTTGCGATATCTCTCCCCAATCATGGACCGCTCCCCTACTTTGGACGTGCGCAGTCGCGGGAGCAACTTCGCTCGGTTTCCTGGTTCTGTTTGCTCCTGCAGGCTTGGGAGTCCGCGAAGGAATTTTAGTCGCCATTCTACAACTCTCTCCGCAAATCGATCCACCGGTTGCAGTCATTGTTGCCATACTGTTTCGCCTGATCTCATTCTCCAGCGAGGTGATATTCGCCGGGCTCCTTTACGCTTTTCCCCTGAAAAGCACCACTCCGCCATAACAAACAGGAGCGAGAAGCACACACATGAACACTTGTTCTCAGCAAGTAAATTTCTCGTGAAAGTAAAGAACGATTCCGCTATGCGATCAGCCATGAACTTGATACACTACGATGCAACAGGGATGTTTTGAAAACCGACTCAGGGAGGGACGGTGTGTTTTTAACTTGCTCCATTCGTCGTAAGCTGTTTGTACAGTTCGGGTTGGTGTTCGCCATGCTGCTTTTAATGGCGATCGCGGCGATTATTGGCTTGGTCTCCTATCGGAATGTTCTTTCGGATCTGGAGTACAGCATTACCAAGGCGCCACGCAAGGCGGATCTCATTACCGCTATCGACAGGATGTTTCTTCCACTAAGCAAACAGCCGATGGAGATGAGTGATTTCGACGCGGAAACATTCGCCATTTTCCAACACCAGGATTTTCGGATCGAGTTTGATGAAGCAAACAGGCAAATCATCCGATTTATCGAAAAACTCGACAAGATGCCTCCCAACGCTTCCTATCCGGAGCAGACGCGAGTCCTGTTGGTCAATAATCTTCGCAGCACTGTTTCGCTTCTGAAGGAACAGCAGAAACTTCTGATCGACCCCAAACAACGGGCGCAGGCCGCTCAACGGATGCTTGGTTGGCTGGTGAATCTTCATGAGTTCGTCAACGAAATGCCTGATCCGTTTCAGGTTTTTGTGCCACGTCTTACGAGAGCGGAAAAGAACCTGCAATTCTGTTTGAATATTGTGGTCGTTTCGAGCCTGCTTTCTTTTTTTCTTTTTCTGGGCGTGATGGGTACCAGTCATCATTGGATATTCGAACCGATTAAAAAATTGCACAAAGCCGCCCGGCGTGTTGCCAATGGCGATTTTCAGTATCGTGTTGAACTCAAGACCGGTGATGAAATGAATGACCTGGCCGATGTGTTCAATCAGGTGACGGCTCAATTCCACGAAATCAATCAGGACTTGGATCGCAAGGTGCGAGAAAAGACAAAGGCACTGATTCGCTCGGAACGACTTGCCGGAGTCGGTTTCCTGGCAACCGGCGTTGCCCATGAAATCAATAACCCTCTGCACGTCATTTCCACGATTTCAGAGTCACTCGAAATGCAGGCCTTTTCCGTCCTTGAAAACTGCCCGGAAGCAGATCGCGAACTTTTTACAAAATACCTCGGAATGATCCAGACCGAGGCATTTCGGTGCCAGGAAATTACGGAAAAACTACTCAGCTTCGCCCGTGGTTCTGAAGTGGCGAGAATTTCGACGGATCTCACTCACCTGGTCAACGAAGTCGTGAGCATGGTTTCGCATTTAAGCAAGTTCCAGGATCGAACAATTACCATCCTGACTGAAGAACCGATCTATGCCCAGGTGAATCCGAGTGAAATCAAGCAGGTTGTCCTGAACATGGTTTCCAATGCCCTTGAGGCAACAGACAGCGGCGGACATCTGGAAATCGAACTGATGTGCGTCAACGATCAAATTGATCTTATTTTCCGTGACGACGGTTGTGGCATGACTCCTGAAGTACAGGAACAACTTTTTGATCCGTTCTTCACACAACGCAAAGGAGGCGGAGGCACCGGACTGGGACTTTCGATCAGTCATAAAATTATCGAAGAGCATCATGGATCGATAGAAGTTTCGAGTGATGGCCCAGGTACCGGAAGCACCTTCCGCGTGCGCATCCCGAAGGTTGCTGAAGACTTCTCCAATGAAGACTCACTTCCCGCAGCGGCATGAACTGCTTGTTCAAACTGATAAATCTGGAGTATTTCACGGACGCCAGGGTTCAGGCCCGTTTCCCTTGCGACGCAGGAATTTTGCATCCGTTTCTCTGTAGAACTGGTGCAACTTCCTTCTCATGCAGTCGACGCGTGCAGGGTACTTTTCAGCAAGATCATTCTTTTCGCCGATGTCACTTCCGAGATCGTACAGGTGCACACGGCCGTCTTCGAATCGTTCGATCAGCTTCCAGTCTCCCTGTCGGATTGCCGCTCCCGGCATCCCGCCCTGGTTCGAATAATGAGGGTAGTGCCAGTAAATGGCATCGCGTTCCAGGCAACTGCCTCCCTTGAGAAGAGGCACCAGCGAGACCCCATCAAGATGCTGTTTCGGTTTAGCCGGCAAACCTGCCATTTCCAGAATCGTCGGGTAGAAATCTGTGCTCGCTACCGGCACGTCACAAATGCTTCCCGGTTTTGTGACGCCCGGCCAGCGAATGAGAAAAGCCTCACGGATCCCCCCTTCATAAAGCCAACCTTTTCCACCACGAAGAGGCAGGTTGGAAGTGGGAGAACCTTCCGATGTACTCAACCCTCCATTATCTCCAATCAGCAATACCGCCGTGTTATCCTTCAAGCCTGAGGCTTCCAACTGGTTCAGAACCTTGCCGATTGCTGTATCCATTGATTCAACCATGGCCGCATAAACGGCGTGATTTTGCAGGATACGAACTTTCCTTGGTTTGTCAGTCGGCCAAACCTGTTCTTCGTCTGCAAATTCTGTTTTCCCGGTCAGCCCGAGACGTTTCGCCTTCAGCCTGTATTTTTCGACCAACTGTTTGGGAGCCATCAACGGAGTATGAACGGAATAGAAGCTCAGATAAGCCAAAAATGGTTCATGTTGGTGCTCTCGAATAAACCTGGCTGTTTCACGGGCCAGTCGGTCGGGCAGATGTTCCCCTTTGGGTCCATCAGTCAGGCGGGGGTTGCCGTAGGGGCTGAAATATTTTCCGGGACCGTACGGGCCGCCCATCTTCCAACCACCTTTGTTGATATCAAACCCCTGCCTGGCAGGCCAGTATTCTTCGGTTCCGCCCAAATGCCATTTGCCTGCAAAGAATGTTGTATAGCCATGTTCCTTCAGCGCTTCGGCAAGCGTGACTTCCTCCAACGGCATGTGATCGATCATTTTAGCGGGCAGGAATTTCCCGGAACGTTTTCCGACAAACCAGTCTGTCGCATCGACTCGGGCAGGATATTTTCCTGTCAGAATACTGTACCTTGTCGGACTGCAGACCGGACAGGCAGCGTATCCATTGGTAAACCGCATTCCACTTTGGGCAAGTCGATCTATATTGGGTGTTTCATAAAAGGTGTCGGGGTTATTACAACCGACGTCCATGTAACCCAAATCATCGATGAGCAGAAAGAGGACATTCAACGGCCTGTTCGGCGACTTTGCCGATTCTGCTGGCTCGGCCCCAATCGCAACAAGACCAGTGAAAAACAACAAACCTGTCATGCAGGTGTAAAAATAGAAGCGCAAAACCGAAGCCCTCAACCACCCATGGCGACCAAAAGATATCCAGAGGAACCACTGCTCGCAGTTCCTGTCAGTCAGTCAGTCAGTCATGCTACGATATGAAAGAGCGGGTATCAACTGAACGAGCCCCAACGGGAAGCGCAACGGCAAAATCCTGAGTATATCTCCTGGACCAGGTAAACCAGCCGGACGAGCTGACTGAGTAGAAGAAGGGTCAGCTGTCTTCCGGTTCGACAATATCGTACCCGATTTCATCGTACCCGGTTTCTGCTTCAACATACGTCTCGCAGGCAGTTACGATCACATCTTCCGGATTAGGAACGATGTCTTCCTGCTCATCACCGATTGCGGTTGAAAGCTCTGCGGTCAACTCCAAAACGGACTTCTCGATGCTCCTTTCCATATCACTTTCCGATGAACTGGAGGCCTGCTGGCTTGACACTGCCTCGAGACTGGTCATATCCGAAAGTTGCCCCAAACGCCGGGCATCCAGTTCAGCATAGCGATCCTGAACCGTTTCTTCTCTTGCTTCTTCACAGCCAGATTCTGCTTCTTCAGAAGGTTCCTCTTCTTCACATGTTTCCTCAACAGTGCGGGAATCATCGCGCTCCGTTTCCCCAATACCACGAAGGAGACTTTCCGCAAGTTCCTGCCTTTGGGCGGGAGTGATCGAATCGGTTTCAATTTCGATCATCCCGTTTTCAGAACCTTTTTCGATATCACGATCGGGAGCACGATCTTCACAAGACTCTTCATCAACTTCGAATGAGATTTCCCCTTCCAACTGATTGGGGGACGTACCATCGTCAGCTTCTTCTCCAAACCTCTGTTCAAAGGCGACTTTATCGAAGCCCTCCTGCAGTGAATCATAATCCGATCGCAGCTCTCCTGAACCTGCGGACTCAGAGGCAGAATGAACCGTCGCGGATTCGGATTCCGCACAAGCCGGCCCGCCCACTTCAAAAACTGCTGCAGATTCCGAGGCTTCGCTTGCAACCATCGTATTTGCAACCATCGTATCGTGCTGATCCGATTCGGGCGTTCTCTCTCCCTCTCCGCCTTGCTGGACTCCTGAAACAAACTCAACGACAGATTCATCCGCCTCACAGGCATTTCCCGATTCCACTTCACTACTTTCGCAAGAGACAGCCGAGCCATTCAACTCACTGAGCGGATCCAGACGAGGCTGGGGAATATTCCAATGGAGCGGAAGCTTGACCAGATCAGCAAGCGCCTCGCGTACATGTGATTCTTCAGCCGGTTTGGTTCCTTCCAGATAGGCAAGCATGCAAGTGTGATCGCAAAGCTGGTTCAAACAACGGGGCAGGCCGTCAGAAGCGTGAACGATCAAGTCGAGGGCATCACGTGTGAAAAGATCGCTGCAGCTTGCTCCTGTTCCCTGAATTCGTGCTTCGATATACCCGACCGACTCCTGTTTGGTTAGCGTTTCCAATGTCACGTGACAGCTCAAACGTTGATTCACAGCCTCCAGTGACCGACTCGTCAAGGTTTCCTCCAAAGCAAGATGGCCAGAAAGCACCACGCGAAAAATCGGTTCCGCACAAAACATATAGTTTGTCAAACCGCGAAGTTCTTCCAGAATGTGTTCACCAAGCAGGTGCGCCTCGTCAACAATAACGGCTATCCCCTGATGCCTGGGGGCGATCTCGCGTCCGTAAGAGATCAATTCCAACCGGAGTTCCTGTTCGGTCATCCTTGCATAGGGACGCCCCAGTTCGAACAGAATCGCCTGCAACAACGAACTGCGCGTCGGAAATTGAGACTGCAACAGCAGCACCGGAACAGGGCCATCATCCCGACTCGCATCTTCCGCCCCGTTTCCCCAATTTTGGTGGCAATTTCGATCATCCGCACAAATTGAACAGCGACTGGCCAGGCGATCACGAATAACCTTGCAAACGAGCGTTTTTCCAACCCCGGCCTGGGCCGTCAGTAGACCGATCCCGTCTCCCTGTCGCAATGCCTGCTCCAACGCCTGCAGTGTCCTGTCAATCAGGGGAGTACGATACAAAAGGCTGGAATCAGGCACAGAGGAAAACGAATTTCGTGCTAAGTGAAAGAAATCTTGGTACATTCGACGAACATCCCTGAATCGAAACTGTCAGTTGACAGCGGTGTTCAATTAAAAATGAATCAACTGCCAACCGTACAACCAGTTAGATCGGCAACCCGTTTCCTGTCAGCCAGGCGTTGAAACAACCACACGGGCATTGGGGCTTCCCCGCCACATGAATGTGCTCATGTGAACACATGAGGTGTTTTTTGTGTATTCTCGCCTGGAAGTTACACCTATTCGTCAAAATCGGCATATCCGATACACAGGCTTGAATGTGGAGAGCAGGATTGACTACATATTCACAAGAGAGCATGAAAAAAAACTTGCAAAATGATTGTATCGGGTAAAATACTTCTTTGGCGTCCTGGGCGCTCCAACTTGACTGTTTTCCCTGCTTGACGGGGCGGTTTCCCCGCATCATCAGAGGGAAAGCAGTTTGGCAGAGAGGTTGGTCGAACGTATGGTGGTCCAATTTTCGAACGATCTCTATAGAAAGTGAAATGTGAGTACTACAACCAGCGGACACGTCACCCGTACCTTTGAGGCTGCGACTCCACATCTTTTGCGATCGTTGATCGGCATTCACGACGCAAATTTGAAACAGATTACCGAGGCGATACCGATTCGGATCATTTCACGCAGCGGCAAGATGCTTCTGACCGGGGAACCGGCTGATGTGAAATTGGCTTCGGAAGTCATAGAAGCGATGCAAAATCGCCTGATGAATAATCTTGTTGTTGATGAATCTGTCATTGCCTCGATTATCGATACCGCGCTTTCATCAAAATTTCACCAACCGGGCTCATCGTCTCTGGATGAGTACATTGAGGAGGTTGTAGGCATCAAGTCAACTGATCAGGCTGATAAAGTTGCCCCTGCAGTAAAAGCCCTCCCGATTCCGACTCAGTTGCCGGAAACAAAACCGGATGCCCCCCCGGAATCGGATACAGTATCTTCGGTTAAACAGACTGAAGCGGAATCGAAAGTTGAGCAAGAGGCGCAAAAGGGAGAAACAGCGATTGAGAAAGAATCGATTCCTGAATGCGACAAGCAGGACGCCGCTTCTGAAGTAGAGCAAGATCAGGTCCCTCCAACAGGATCAGCCCTCCCCGTGAAATCAGCCCCACCACAAAATCAGCCTCACCACAAAGAGGTAAAACAAGCAGAACGGGAAAGCAGTCGCGGCGATGCCAGCGAGCCGCCGGAAAAAGCTGTCCAGGAAGATGTCCAGACGAAAATCAAGACCTGTACTCCCATGTCGGTCCATCCCCGCAGTCATGGCCAGGCGCGGTATCTACAGGCGATCGAACGGAACGACCTTGTTATCTGCTCCGGCCCAGCTGGTTCCGGAAAAACATATCTGTCTGTGGCGATGGCGTTACATTGCCTGCAGAACGAAATTGTTCGTAAAATTGTACTGGTCAGGCCAGCTGTTGAAGCTGGGGAAAAACTGGGGTTCCTGCCTGGGGACATGATGGCAAAAGTGAATCCGTTTCTGCGCCCCTTACTTGACGCCCTGCGTGATATGGTCGATTATGAGCAAATCAGGAAATATATGGATCACGATGTTATCGAGATCGTCCCGCTTGCATTTATGCGAGGAAGGACGCTGAACGATACATTCATGATACTCGACGAAGCACAGAATACGACGATCACGCAAATGAAAATGTTTCTGACTCGCATGGGAACAGGTTCGAAGGTCATTGTGACCGGCGACGAAACACAGAACGACCTGCCGGCCCATGTGACATCAGGACTGTCCGACGCAATGAAACGTTTGAAAGGAATTCGAGGGGCAACCTCTGTGAAGCTTGACGGGCGGGACATTGTTCGCCATCGACTTGTTCGGGATATCGTGCATGCCTATGATGACCAGCCCAGGCATCCTGAATAAAAACATCTCAGGCCAGAGAGTTTATTCTTGATGAACATTTTCCTTATCATTGGCGAGTCATTCGCGATGAAATGGTGTCGTAGTGGTAAAAAGGCGTTCGCGTAAATTTTGGTTCTGACTTTTCGTGTTAGGGATCGCAATCGGACATTGTTGACCAGTCTGCTGGTTTCGACGATTTGGCGTCAATATGAAGCTCTTTGGTTCCACAAAGCGATCTCGTGTTTCACGTGCAAACGGCTCCCGTTCGTATGCCAGCGGATTGAACAGGCAAAGCTCGGTGCAACTCAAACGCAGCAAAGGGTTGCGTTACCTGATCGGCTTTGTTGCCTCTGTGGGAATTCTCATCGGTCTTCAGGGTTGGACATTCCCGTTCACCCATCGGATCGGCGAACGCTTCGCCGATGGACTTTCCGCGAAAATGGACTTTCAGGTTGTGGACGAGTTTGAAACCAGGCGAGCCATCGAGGAACGTATTCGTCAGGTTCCTTTTATCTTCCGAAATGATCGAAAAGTTCTGGAGAAACTTCCTGATCAACTCCGCGGCGCTTTGGGTAATATCGCCAAGGCAGGAAACTACAGGGAACTTTCCAGCGATGTCCGTCGAGCGTTCGGTTTGATCAGCAATCAGGAATCCTCCGAACTGGAGATAAAAGGGACCCCCAAGGGAAGCCTTTCGGCAGAGGCGGGTAATAATGTTGAATTTGATTTCCAGCAGTTGAAGCAAGTCATCACTCCTCTGGATGTAGAGCAATCGGAAACCCACATTTCGACGATTGTCGAAGAGTTTCGCCAACTGATCGAACCAATTTTACCGACCGGGATTGCCGATCCGGACGAAATCAGCTATCGGAAAATCAACGTCGATGCCACATTGGCAATCTTTGATAAAGAGACAGTGATCCCTTCGGATGATCCTCTTGCCGACAAACAGAAATGGATCGCTACCCACCTGCCTGACGTTTTGCTGAGTGATCTGCTGAACGATGCGGGATTGCTGGGCCAGCGGTGGAGTGATTTCCCGACACTGGTAACAGTTCGTCAGCCACTCGAACGCTGGTTGCGCAGCCAATGCCAACCCTCGCTGAGCTACGATCAGGTCGCAACGAAAAACGCCATTGAAAAAGAGCGTTCGCGCGTCGAACCGGTTTACAATCATATCTCCCGCGGAGAGGAACTGGTTCCTCCGGATGGTGTGGTTGATGCGAATCTTCTTTCCATATTGGAGGCGGAATATCATGCCTCGCTGGAGCAGTTTCCCTGGGAAGCGAGACTGGCCCGTATGGTGATCATTCTCGTTCTGATCAATACGCTATTATGGTTGAACATGTGGTTTCTATCGATGAATGAACCACGCGTTGTCAACCAGTGGGCCCGTCTGGTGATCTACTATGGCGTGCTTATTCTGGCCTCGACACTCGGGCGTGCTGTTTCATTCGACCCGATGCGGGCGGAAGTCATGGTGGTTGTCGCAACGACAATGATCATGTCGGTCGCCTATAATCAGCGCATGGCTATTGTCACCGCATTTATGATCAGTTTGATGATCAGCATTGCAACATTGATGGATATCGCTCAATTTCTGATTATGCTTGCCTCGGCTTCCACCTCGGTTGTCATCTTGAGATATGTCCAATCCCGTTCCACGATCATCTACGCCGGTTTTCAGGCCGCCCTCGTCTGCCTGCTTGTGACCTGGGGGCTGGAAATTTTGATGTACCCCTCTCCCAGTATCGATCACTGGTGGGGAGTGGCGCTGCTGCAAAGTTCCGTAAAAAATGCGGGCTGGTGCATTTTGGCCGGCTTTATAGTTGCAGGCAGCCTGCCCTTCGTCGAATCGACTTTTGGTGTGGTCACGGGAATCAGTCTGCTGGAAACCGGCGATCCTTCTCATCCGTTGCTCCAGGAACTGATACGTCGGGCACCGGGAACCTACAATCACTCAGTTGCCATGGCGACAATTGCAGAAGCAGCCGCCAAGAAGATTGGTGCCGATGGTCTGCTTGTGCGGGTCGGGGCCTACTTTCACGATGTCGGCAAGATTCCCAAGGCAGAGTATTTTATTGAAAACCGTGTGGCGGGCGAACCGAACCGTCACGATTCGCTTGCTCCGGCCATGAGCACGCTGATTATCATCGGTCACGTTAAAGATGGTGTTGAATTGGCTGAAGAATACCACCTGCCCCGACCACTGATTGATTTCATCGAGCAGCATCACGGAACCACGCTGGTAGAATACTTTTATCACGCGGCCAATAAAAAAGCTGATGCCGAACCGGAGCGGAAACTGGATGTCGAGGAAGCAGCCTTTCGGTATCCCGGCCCCAAACCGCAATCGCGTGAAGCGGGCATCATGATGCTGGCCGACTGCGTAGAATCTGCCAGCCGCACCCTCAGCGAACCGACTCCGGCCCGCATCAAACACCTCGTTCATGAATTAACAATGAAACGCCTGCTTGATGGCCAGTTTGATGAATGCTCGCTCTGCCTGAGTGAAATTCACCAGATCGAGGAATCATTGATCAAATCACTGACCAGCATGTATCACGGCAGGATTACCTATCCGGAACAAAAAGAGCAGAAGACCGCCTGATCGATGAAAACGGCATCCGATTTCCAGATCGAAATCATAAACGATCAACAGGTCATCCCGCTCGATCAGGAATATCTGCATGCCCTGGTCATCCGCGTCCTGCAACTGCTCGGCTGGGAGCGGGCTATTCTGAATATTCTCATTGTTGACAACGAGGCGATTCACGAAATCAACAGCGAATTTCTTCAGCACGATTTTCCGACTGACGTGATCACCTTCCCGATGCACGATGAACCGCTGAAAGCTTCGAGTCAACTCCCGCTGGAAGGGGAAATCGTCATCTCCGCCGAGATGGCGAAAGAGCTGGCGGAAACAGTCGGCTGGTCGGAAGTGGATGAATTATCCCTTTACCTCATCCATGCCCTGCTACACCTTTGTGGCTATGATGACATTACCGAAGAAGACCGAACTCTCATGCGAAAAAAGGAAAGGGAAATTCTCGCCGCCAACCAGATAACCGTCTCACCCGGCGATACCCGATGGAATAATCTGCAGTAACCGCACCGGCAGGCTACTTCATTCATACGACCGGTGACCAGTCGCGAGATCTGAAAGAGGCGGGATCATACCATTTCGGAAATAGGTTGACCGTTTTCCTGAACGATGTAATGGGGTCTTCCCTTGTGGTCTTCGTAAGTGCTCTGCAGTGGTACGCCCATATGTTTATAAATGGTTGCTGCAATATCAGCGGGAGTGACGGGACGTTCCAGAATTTCGCCACCGTTTTTCGTGCTGGAACCGATCACCTGACCGTGACGAAACCCGCCCCCTGCCATGCACATCGACATTACAACCGGCCAGTGATTTCTGCCGTCGGTACTGTTTTGCGTCCCCATGTTGGGCGTTCGACCGAACTCTCCCATCGCAACGACCAGAACATCGTCAAGCAGTCCACGCTCTTCCAGATCGCTGACCAAAGTTGTCAAAATATGATCGAACAGGGGCAGAAGGGGTTTGAGCCCTTTACTGATGCCCCCGTAAACACCGCCCGGAATCCCGTGATTATCCCAGGTGCCGGAAGCCGTGTGGTAACTTAAATCGATCGTCACGAACCCGACCCCGACTTCAACAAGACGTCGGGCCAAAAGCGCCTGCTGGCTCCAGAGGTGTTTTCCATACCGCTGGCGATAGTTTTCCGGTTCACGCGAAATATCAAAGGCATGCTGGGCTTTTTTGCCGAGCACCATGTCGAACGCCTGTTTCTGATAGGCATCGAAGGCATCCAGTGAGCCGGCTAAATCGACTCCCATGCGAATGCGATCCAAATCCTGATTCAATTTTTTGCGATCAATCATCCGTTGGTGGGTCAACCCTTGAGGAAGCTGGAACATATTCGCTCCAGAGAGCTTATTCAACGGCTTCCCAACCAGATCGTACATCGGCAAAACCGCCGCTTTGTTGCCGTCGAAAGGATCGTACTGCTTTCCAAGATATCCTCCCCAGGCGACGTGGGTAGGATGTTTGAAGAAGGCGACATAATTGGGCATCCCTGCAGAGTTGCCCTGCCGATGTTTCGAGATGACCGAAGCAATCGCCGGATACATGTCTCCCTCGGTGCGTGTGCGGGGTGTTGCCTTTCGATCGCCCGTCTGCATCACCTGATTCGGCTGGTGACTGCTCATTTTGGGATCGACCGAACGAATGATCGTGAAGCGATCCATCATCGCCGCCTGTTTCGGCAAATGCTCGCAAATGGCAATTCCGGGAACTGCGGTATCGATGACTGAGAAAGGGCCCCGATTATTCAACGGGCGTTCCGGCTTGGGGTCCCATGTATCGATGTGACTTGGCCCCCCTGTCATCCACAGAAGAATGACACTTTTTTGCCGGAGTGGCTTTCCCGACCGGGAAGCCTCAGCTCGTGCTTTCATCAAGCCGGGTACCGTCAGACCACCAATTCCTGCCAGCGACGCCTTGAGCATATTACGCCGGCTAACCACCGTCACACCTTCCCGATCCAGTGGAGGGAAGTTGGTAAAAGCGTGTTCTTGGTGATGAGAACTTTGGCAGGACATCGAAATCCCTCATTCAGAAACGGGAACATCGTTAGCAGGAAGATCGGTAAGGCCGTAAAACCCGACAGTCTCCATTGTACCCCGAATTTAGCGTTTCGAAACAGGAAAAACAACGGCAATCCCGGTTTATGGAGATTCGGAATCCCAATGAAGGCTTGACCTTTTCGCGATACCCCAATATCCCTTAGAATGCGCCCAGCTGCACTTCATTGGATATTGTTTCCAGAATCAGCAAACCGGTTTCGCCACAACGCGGTTTCGCAAAAATAAATAAATGAAAACAGGTACGGGAAGGGAATCCCTTGTCGATGTACGACCCTGCCTCCAGGGATTTGATAGATAAGCTGGAACAGTTCACCTCGGTAAGAGAGCGTGATCTGTCCCGGTGTGCCGCGTACGTGCGGTTGCTGAATCGCGATCTTCCGATGTTCGACTCGATTTGGCTCGATGCCCTCGTACAACGTCGGCTGTTAACCCCGTTTCAGGCGGACTCGCTATCGGAAAGGCGGGAAGAATTCCTCAGGGTAGGTGAGTATCTGCTGGTCGATCAACTGCAACAGAATCAGGTGCATTTTCGGTATCTGGCCCAACACGCACAAACGAAAAAACGTTTTTTGATTGATGAATACCGTCAACCGGTTCCCTGCCCGAGCGAAACTGCCTCCCGACTTTCCCATCAACGATCGCAGATTCTGCGAAATCGTCAGACGGGTGAAAATCTCCTGCCGCTCGATTACATCTCCAAAGAGAATTCACTGTTTGTCGTTCATCCCTATTTTAGAGGGTTGACTGCCGGCGAGTTGCTCGTTCGCAGAGGGCGTTTTCCCGAAGCTCTCCTCAAAGTAATCTCCAGACAACTTCTTCGCCAACTTGGAGAGATGGAACGGGCTGGTATTGTTCACGGAGACTTGCGCATCGGTAATCTGGTCTTCTCCCGAGGCGGATCAATTCGGTTATTGAATACAGGCGTGATACCGGCATTGATTCCGCATTGGACGTTGAACGTGACTCTACCGTTTGAATGTTATGACGGATTCGCACCTGAAATGATTCGGGATGGAACCTGGACGCATCAAACGGATCTCTATTCAGCCGGTTGTCTGCTTTGGCAGATGGCATGCGGTCGTTCCCCCGTCTATTCTGCCGATTCGCTGCTGAAAATCAGAAAGCATGTTTCCCATTCCATCCCGGATGTTCGCGAATTCGCTCCGGATATCGATCTCGAAACGGCCCGGCTCATCAACCAACTCACGCGCCGTGAACCCGGTGAACGCCCCGACTCTGCAAGCGGAATTCTCATCGGCAAAAAGCAGGAGTACTTTTCAGGAAAACTCATCAGAAACTATGTGAAGGAATTTGAACAGCCGATTTCGTCCCCCTCTCGATATTCTCCCCGCACAACCATTCTTGCTGTTCTGTGCCTGTTGGCCGCATTAGCCGGATGGGGCGCAAGAAAACAACTCCACCCGGAAAATATGAATCAACTGTTACTCAGCATCACCGGCAGTCAGGTTGAACCATCCCGCGTTCAGGAAAAGCACATTGACAGAGGGAAATCTGCTGGGGAGAAATCTGGTTGGGAACAGGCCATACCGCTCCCCTCTCCCGATGAACAGGGAGTTCTGGAACTGGTTGCCGGTCGAGTCTATCGATCACACGATCTGACTTCCGTCGGGCCACTGCAAATTGTAACAAAAGATTCTCAAACAACAGAAAATGCCATCGTGCTCATTGCCAATCAGCCCTGGCGGATTTCAGCGACACATCTCTCAATGAAAAACATCACTGTTGAACTTCGTTCGGCAAATCGATCGGCAACCGAAAAGACTCCCGCTCCCCCTGCCCTGCTTGTGTGTCAATCATTAACCTTTGAAGCGGATCAGTGCCAATTCAACGCCAATCGTGAAGCAGGTGATCTGCAGCAACTCCGCTCCATCGCGTGGAAACCCCTTTCTTCCTCAGAGGTAAACGCCGGACGCCTCACCGTTTCCAACTGCCGATTCTATTCACCGGGAACAGCCATCATGTTGGGAGGAACCTCTCGTCGCGTTCACATAGAAAATTGTCTGAAATCCGGTTCGGGAGACTTTCTGGAGTTGTCACCATCTCAAAACAGAAAATCTCCGGAAATCCAATGTGAACAGTTGACGTTACGACAGTCCGATTCTTTTGTGCGTCTTCATCTGGACAACTCGGCCGCGGACAAACCGGTCAATCGGTCTATTGAATTGACCATCGACGCCACGAACTGCGTTTTTGATTTAAGTCCCTCATCCATAGGGTTGATTACATTCAGCAGCACCGAATCGCCTGCCGGTCAAATTCGCAAAATCGACCTGCTGGGGCAAATCCTGCTTCTGTCTCCCCAAAGCAATCTGGCTGGCTGGTGGAACCCCGAAACGAATCAAGCCAGCACGATTGAAATCCCCGGAACGGTTGAAGGAGTTCTTGCGTACGAAATGGAATTTGCCGGGCGTGATCTTTCAAAATTGAGCGACTCGGTATTGAGCAATTATCAAGGCCCCCGCTGGAATTCGGTTTCGCCTGGTATCGATCTTTCGCAAATGAAGACACATTCACCGGCCGAAAAGAAAACCGTTTCACGACCTGATACGGATTAGCCTCTATTCAATCTGACCTGAATTCAAGCTGCTTTGGCCCGCATCTTCTTCTTTTTCCGTTGACCTGGATCGCTTTTCCAGCGTCGATGCAGCCAGAAATATTGTTCGGGAGATCTTCGAATCGCTCTTTCCAGAGCTGAACAATATCGAGCGGTGATGGCTCGAACGTCGCCGGCCAAATCGTCATCACGCGGGTCGATTATTTCTTCGACACCAATTTCATAGCGGGCCCATCGACTGTTGACGAAATCGTCTTCGAGTCGTCTCGCATAGCCAACACAGATGAGCGCATCATACTGCATCGCCAAAACACCGATCGATTTGAACGTACTGGCCGGTTTGCCGAAAAAATCGATAAACAGCCCACGCGATCCCGCATCCTGGTCGCCCAGCATGGCAACCATTCCTTCCGATTCCATTTCGGTCACAATTTCTTTCGAGGCCCCCGATTTGGGAATCACGTAATGCCCGGTCAACTCCCTGAACTGCTGAAACCATTGCTGCAAGTAAGGATTATCCAATGTTCTGGCAACCGCCCCGACCCGAAAACCAAACAGGCCGAAACTGACCAGGGACATTTCCCAATTCCCGTAATGGCCACTCAAGACGATAACCGGACGATCCCCCGTGAGAGTCTGAACGGCAAGAGATCGATTTCTGAAAATGACACACTGGCGATAATTTTCCCGACGGAGTTTGCGAGGGATTTGGATCATCTCGACAATCAAACGCAACAGATGCTTCCACATGCCAAGAATAATACGATCCGCCTGTTCGTCGGAGAGTTCATCACCAAAAGCGATTTTCAGATTTTCCCTGCAAACCTGATAACGCGTCCACTTCCTCGGCAAGCGATAGAAAGCAAATTTTGCGATCCCCTCAGCTA
>JALTOP010000250.1 GCA_027000105.1 Planctomycetaceae bacterium
CCGGTGTACCTGGTGGAGGAACCAGATCACTATTGGCTTCAAACCCCCGGTTGGCGTCGGATGCACTGCTTGCAATGGCGACATCGATCATTGCAGAGGCGAAATTGGCCACACAAATGTAATCCCCGCCCTCCGCAAGATATCGTTGTTCGCCGGTTTGGGGATCTTTCTGAAACAGGCTTCCCGCAAAAACCCAATCCGCCTGCAGCAAATGGGGCTGGGAAAGCTGATAGATTTTTTGGAGAGCCTCGCGATATTTTTTATCTTCACTGAGTTGTCGCAGACGTTTCAGTTCGTCGAGGCTCATCGTGCCGTAATACAGCAGTTCTCGCCGTCTGCGGTCGTATTTCATGTTGCACTTTTCGGGAATCGTCAAATCGACTGGCTGCCTGGCAAGTGGCGTGAAAAAATACCGTCTGGTGACAGAACGTACCCATTGATGGGCATCCTGCTGCACGACCTTTCCCTTCTGATTGACATAAATGACGAATATGGCAATCTTTTCCCCCGTAGGTGGTTGGTACTTCGGATTGAACGAAACTGGTTTTCCCGGCTTTGCCTTCAATGCCAGCAGTCCTGTGTGAATCGGGAACGCCTTGCAGTTGACTGCGATAATCGATTCATGTTCCTTGGTCTGTTCACGACAGCAGAGCATTTCAAGCAGTCCCGAATCGAGGACAACTGTTCCTTGCAGGTAAAGGCACTTTTCTTTTCTGTCCAGAAACAGCGTTTTTTGTCTGTTTAACGGGACTGCCTGCTTTGTAATCTTTTGGAAAACGGCTGGAATTTCGGTAGTTTTTTGAGGCGGATTTTCACCTGCTGCAAGTTCTACAGCAGGCACAACAAGAAAGCAGAGAGCACCAAAGTAGAGGGTAACAACCGTCTGTCGAAAACGGGTTGTTTGGAACAGACCGATTCCAGCGAGATTGTAAAAACGCTTCATTGATTCAGTCTCCTTCCAATCATCCTGAGAGGCACACCATTCTGTTCGCCGATTCTGTCAAGCATCTCTGATTTTCACTCCTGCCAACCTTGCGATCTTTTTACTGCGCGATGCCAATCGGTAAGTAGAGCATCAGCCTGTTCTTCAGGTAATTGAGGCTTGAATTCCTGATCGAGTATCCATTTTTCCGCGATCTCCGCTTCCGATTGCCACACGCCTGCCCCGAGACCAGCCAAATAGGCAGCCCCGAGTGCTGTGGTTTCCTGGATGGTCGGACGATGAACCGCGGTTTGCAGGATGTCTGCCTGAAATTGCATCAGGAAATTATTGGCGGTCGCCCCGCCATCGACACGCAGTTCCGCCAGTTCGATTCCGGAATCGCGTTTCATCGCATCAAGAACATCATACGTTTGATACGCGATCGATTCCAGGGCGGCCCGTGTGATATGGGCTTGCGTCGTTCCCCGTGTCAGACCGATCATCAGTCCTCTCGCCTGAGCGTCCCAATATGGCGCGCCGAGTCCGACAAAAGCGGGAACGAAGTAAACGCCGCCGGTATCATCGACGGATCGCGCCAGCGCTTCGGTTTGTTCCGCAGAGGAAATGATTTCGAGACCATCACGCAACCACTGAATAACCGCCCCCGCAATAAAAATGGAGCCCTCCAGACAGTAAACCGTTTCTCCGTTGATGCGCCAGCCGACGGTTGTCAGCAATCCGTTTTCGGAAACACGAGGTTTGTTGCCGATATTCATCAACATAAAGCAACCGGTGCCGTAGGTGTTTTTGGCCATGCCCGGCTCAAAGCAAATTTGCCCGAACGTGGCGGCTTGTTGATCCCCCGCAACACCCGCGATCGGAATTGAACGACCAAAAATTTCGGGCGACGTTTCCGCAATCACTCCGCTGGAATCGACGACGTCGGGCAGCATCGCGCGGGGAATACCGAATATTTTGAGCAGTTCATCGGACCACTGCATCGTGTTGATATCGAACAGTAACGTTCGCGATGCATTGGAAACATCTGTGACATGTGCTTTCCCTCCCGTCAATTTCCAGATGAGAAAGGAATCGATCGTCCCGCAAAGAATTTCCCCCCTCTCGGCACGTGATTTCAATTCAGAATCATTTTCCAGCAGCCAGGTCAGCTTCGTTCCAGAAAAGTACGGATCGAGAAGCAACCCTGTCTTTTCGCGGATGAGCGATTCTAAGCCCTCCGCTTTCAGGCGATCACAGATTTTGTGGGAGATGCGAGATTGCCATACGATCGCGTTGCCGATCGTTTTCCCGGTTTCGCGTTCCCAGAGAACGATCGTTTCCCGCTGATTGGTAATGCCGATCGCTGCAATTGAGTCGGCATGAACCTGTGAATTCTTCAAGACGTTTTGCACAACGGCAAGTTGCGAAGACCAGATTTCTTCCGGATCGTGTTCGACATGCCCCGGCGAGGGAAAAATTTGTCGGAACTCCTGTTGATCGGTGCCGGCGGCGTGTCCGTTGGTGTCAAAAAGAATCGCTCGGCTGGAAGTTGTGCCCTGATCGAGGGCAAGAAGATATTGTGACATCATGACGACTTTCTTTTCTCGTTAATACCCTATCCCGGAATATCCCAGGTGGCGGCTTGATGCTTCTGGAATACCTGTTTTTAGGGGCAGGGTTGCTCTGAAAACGCCCTCAAATCTTCGGGAAATCTCAAAAACGGCTTTCCCGGTTGTAAAATGACGGTGAATCTGGCTCGTTGTCCTGCACGCAAAACAGGTACACGAAGCATGACATACCGCATCAATCGTGCGAATTTCCTCTTATAGTGAAGGATGTTTTCAGGGCAATCCAGCCTCAAGGGGCACTTTTCCCTATTTCAATAAATTTTGTTTCGTTTGAAAATGTCCCCGATTCGGCATTGACTATCAGTTTGCGAATGGTCAGTATTGTGGCTGTGGTGCTCAGCGCTGGGAAGTGTTTTGTCCAGCAGCACCGCATTAGTTTTTTTTGAGAAAGAGTTGAGAAGATGGCAGAAGGTACGATTAAGAAGCTGACTGACAAGGGGTTTGGATTTATCGACGTTGGTAGTGGGGGAGGCGATCTGTTCTTCCACATGTCCAACCTTGAGGGAGTTCGCTTCGACGACCTCCACGAAGGCCAGGCGGTTGCTTTCGAAGAAGGAAGCGGTCCCAAAGGGCCACGTGCTGAAAATGTGCGACCCATATAGTTTTTGACCGGTTTGGCCCGCAATTGCTTGCGAGGCAACCGAGCCGGCGAAGCTGAGACAATTGAATATGCCTGGATATCTCGTAAGAAGATGTCCAGGCATTATTCTTTGGTTGTTCCGTCGGTTGTAATCAGTGGTAAGTAATCAGTTGTAAAACGAAAGAACCAAAGAACCAGGGAGTCGGTAAGAGTGTCAGACACTGAAACCTTTGACGAACAAACTCACGATCCAGCCAGACAGTTGCGACTGGATCAGCTACTGCAACTGGTCGGAGTGGTGCAGACTGGTGGGCAAGCCAAATTTCTGATTCAAGCTGGGGAAGTGGCCGTCAACGGGGAAATTGATACCCGACGTAAACGAAAACTTTCTGCAGGGGATGTTGTCCAGTTTGACGGTCAGGATTATCCTGTCGACGAATTTTTGTAACAACTGTCCCTCTTGTGATTCATGAGAATTGAAATAATTGATGTGACGAAAGAGTTGTCGGAGTGATGAAAGCATTGGCAAAAAGTAAGGCCGAGGAAGGCTTGTGGCTGGTCGATGTCGAAAAACCGGGCATCGGGATTAACGATGTTTTGATCCGCGTTGATCGCACGGGAATATGCGGCACCGACGTGCATATTTATAACTGGGATGCATGGGCACAAAAAACGATCCCGGTACCGATGGTTGTCGGGCACGAATTTGTCGGCGAGATTGTCGAAGTCGGATCGAATGTTGTCGATTTTCGTATTGGGGACGTTGTCAGTGGGGAAGGTCATGTTGTTTGTGGACGCTGCAGAAATTGTATGGCGGGGCGACGCCATTTATGTGCAGATACCAAAGGGATCGGCGTGAATCGTCCGGGGGCCTTCGCCGAGTATCTGGCACTGCCAATGACGAACGTCTGGCATCACGATCATCAAATCGATCGCGATGTCGCTTCCATTTTCGATCCCTTCGGAAACGCTGTCCATACCGCTCTTTCTTTCCCCGTTCTGGGGGAAGATGTGCTCATTACCGGGGCTGGCCCCATCGGCTGTATGGCCGCTGCGGTTGCCAAACATGCCGGGGCGAGATATGTCGTTGTAACAGACATCAACCCGTGGCGGCTCGATTTGGCGAAAAAAATGGGCGCAACTCATGTGGTTGATGTACGAAGCCGATCAATCGCCGAGATTCAAAAAGAACTCGGGATGCAGGAAGGGTTTGATGTCGGCCTGGAAATGTCGGGAAATCCGCAGGCTTTTCACGATATGATTGATAACATGTCTCACGGCGGAAAAATCGCGATGCTCGGTATTCCCGAAAAAGAGATGGCAATCGACTGGAACAAGGTCGTTTTCAACATGTTGACGATCAAGGGGATTTACGGTCGGGAAATGTACGAAACCTGGTACAAAATGACGGTGATGATTCAGGGAGGGCTCGACATCTCGCCGGTCATTACGCACCGCTTTCATTACACCGAATTCGAAAAAGCATTCGAAGTGATGCGATCCGGAAATTCCGGGAAAGTTATCCTTAATTGGAATTAACC
>JALTOP010000251.1 GCA_027000105.1 Planctomycetaceae bacterium
GTAGTTGATGCCGTTTTCGTCCTTGATTCTGATACGCACATTCGCGGCACTGGAATCGATGTGCGGTGTCGGTTTGGTAACGTTGCTTTTTTCATCCAATTGAGCACGAACAATCGGCGCTTCTCTTGTGCCCTGAGTGCTTGTGCTTCGACTGCTTGTGCTCCGACTGCTCACACCACGAGTGTTTGTACCCCGAACGCTTATCGGTGAATTGACAGACGGATCGTTGCTGGCATTGGCGAATGCCGGGACTGATTTTTGTATCGGTTGCTGAGCCGAAACATTGGGCATCGGCGGGGCAGCCTGATTTGTATTGGCGTATTGTGGACTCTGGCCCGATTGCTGCTTTTCGAACGATTTCGGGAACGCAGAGGGTGCTCCCAACACAGGCGTTTCATATCCCGAGGAAGATCGTTGCTGTGAATGGCGACTCTGTTGCTGATTCGCTGCCAAAATCGATTGTTGATTTGGCTGATTTGATTGATTCGCTTGAGCACGGGGGATCATCGCAACGAGTCGGCGGAGATCCTGTTCGCTCGTCTGTCCGCCCAATATTCGCTTTACTTCTTTCCCGTTGACAACCAGCACAAACGCGGGGATCGACGTGACGCGAAACTGCTTGGCGAGTTTCGGGTTCTTGTCGATATCAATCTGCTGAATCGGCAAGCCTTCTCGCTGTAATTTATGAACAATCGGAGCCACTTGCTGGCACGGCCCACACCACGTTGCGGTGAAATCATAGAGAACTGCCTGCTGGGCATAGGCCGTTCCGGAACCGAAATGAACAAGTACCACAGATACCGCAGACAACATCACCGCCTGAAAGGCAACATACTTCATAAAAACTCTCCGCGAATCCAGTCGCCTGGAGTGGCGCTGAGGATCTTTTAAGTGTTAACGAACCGAAAACAGGACGCATCTGTTAAAGCATCTGTTTTCAGGCAAAATGAAATGAGTGACTGAAATTCTCGGTGTGAAAGGTAACTTGATGAAACCGGAACCGCCCGGCTACTTAACAGGTGTGAACAAATAGTCAAGACGCTTGATCCCTCAAGCAACTTTTGTATTCTTTACACGAACGTCGGGAAGCTATTACAAAACAGAATCTAGTGGAAGAGGAATTTGCAAAAATGACAAAGCGGCCCAAATGACCATATCCATTTGCTGTTTCACAGGTTACGTCAATTCCAGGACTTTAGTGCCGAAGTTTTTTGGAATTACCGAGGTTTACACGCACATGGAATGCCTAATCCGCACCTTTTTGGAATTTTTCGCGAAATTCCGGCCAATGCGACATTTTACACCCTGTTTTCACTGATTATTTCACGGTAGGATGCTTTGAAGCTGTGCTTGGCATGCACTTGGCTTGCACCTTGCATGCATCGTCAATTCCCACCGTGTTGCATGTGGTCGTACCTCCCTTTTGCTGTTACCGAATGACTGATACTAAAATTGAAAAACGATTCACAATGAAGCTTTTTGCTTACCACTTTATTGCCCTGACATTATTTACCGGTTGTGTGCTTGCGATTGCTGGATGCAATAAAGAGGAGCGGATTCGCGCCTATTCGGTCGACAAGCCGTCCGTCGTGCAACGGGAAAACGGCGGGGAAGAGAGCGCAGCCGATGCTCCTGCGGCTCCCGCGATGACAAAACCAACGGAACGACCTCCCCGCGCGATGAATGCAACTGCTTCGAAAGCAGAACGGATGTTCGCCGCTCATGTTCCGTTGGGAAAGGATGTCTGGTATTACAAGATGACCGGCCCGATCGATGCGATGGAACCGCTGATAAAGCCGCTGGCTGATTTCGTCAGCAGTGTCAAATATGAAAATGGGAAGGCAGTCTGGAAACTTCCCGAGGGTTGGAAAGAGAATCCGGGGACAGGAATGCGGTATGCCACGCTGATTGTTCCGAGTGAAGCTGGTCCGCTCGAATTGGCCATTTTCCGCTTGAATAATGGCCCCGATGAGGTCGCACACGCACTGGCAAACATCAACCGCTGGCGTGGACAACTCGGCTTGAGCGCGATCACAACCGAAGCGATCAACAAGGCCACGGATGATATCACCCAGCCGCTTTCAAAACGAAAAGTGGGAGACCAGACCATTTACTTTGTGAACATCAAACGCAAAGGAAGCTCTTCTTCTGCAGCGACGCCCCAAAAGCCGACCAGCCCGGCAGCAAAACCGGTTCGTATGTTTGCCGCGATTGTTCCGCAAGGAAAGGAAGTCTGGTTCTACAAAATGACCGGCCCGGTAGAAACGGTTGAAGCACTCATCAAGCCGTTAGCCGATTTCATTCAATCCGTCAAATACGCAGAAGGTAAAGCGACCTGGAAACTGCCCGCAGGTTGGAAAGAGCAGCCAGGTAACCAATTTCGATTTGCCACGTTGATTGTACCGAGCCAATCTGGCCCGCTGGAATTCACTGTTTCCAAATTGGGAGCCGGCCCCGAGGAAGTTCCCTACGTGGCGGCCAACATCAACCGCTGGCGTGGGCAACTCGGTTTGAAGGGGATTCAAATCGATGACATCAACCAGGCCACAGATGATATTACGCAACCGATTTCCAAACAGAAAGTGGGAGATCAGACCATTTACTACGTCAACATTGTCGGCAAAAAAAGCAATCAGGGAATGCGCCCCCCTTTTGCCAGATGAGACCTGCACTCCGAACATTCCCGGCTGACCGATTAGACTTCCACCTGATTACCGGAGTTGTCACGACGCGGCCGCACCTACCTGAACAATTAGCAAAAACCTGCCTGAACATAATCTCCCGGACTGTGCCTCAACTCTTTCCTGCCTATAATTCATAATACAATCGTTTACTGACGAGTTTCATCAAAACATCCAGAAACGGATTATCATGGCTACAATTACTCCAGAAGTTTCTGATACGGATACCGCTTTCGATTCTGACGGATCGGGGTCGGTGGTCAATTTCGATCTACAAGAAATGCTCGGGCCACTCGCTTCTTTGAAAGTGAGCGTCGTGCTCTTTGCAGCCGGGATTTTTCTGGTGCTCGCAGGGACCCTGGCACAGGTGAATCAGGATATCTGGGCGGTTGTGCATGGTTACTTTCGATGCTGGTTCGCCTGGATCGATTTTCAGGTTTTCTTTCCCAAAACGTGGTTTCCGAATCTGCAGAACATTCCAGGCGGTTTCTGGTTTCCCGGCGGTTGGACGATCGGCGGGTTGATGGCAATCAATTTGCTCGCTGCTCATGCGATCCGCTTTCGTGTGCAAGCCAAAGGAGAGCGATTACGCTGGGGGTTGGCAGTCACTGCGATCGGTGTTTTCGTCACTTGGGTGGTCATTGAATTCGGCTCGGCCAGCAATGGTACTTACGCCACTTCCGATTTCGATTGGTCCAAATACTGGAACTGGATTTCCTACGGCTTGTTGATTCCCGCGGTTCTGTTTGGCATCGTCGCCTCGCGCACCGCACAGGATAAAAAGTACCGGGCAGAATTCTGGGTCAGTTCGGTTTTGACACTTCTCTTTTTGTGGGTCTCACTCTTTTTGATCATCGGTGGTGAGTCCGTGATGTTGAACAATTCTGCCATGCGAATCCTTTGGCAACTCATTCAGGCGACACTTGCGGGCGGAATTCTTTTGGGCGGCTGTTTACTGCTGTTCAAAAAACGGGCCGGGATTGTCCTGCTACATGCCGGGGTGCTGCTGTTGATGGCGAATGAAATTGTCGTTGATCAATTGCACGAAGAAGCAACCATGACGTTGTTCGAAGGAGAGACCACAAATTTCGTGCGAGATACCCGTTCGGCAGAATTGGCCATTGTGGATCGCTCTGGCAAAGAAAAAGACAGGCACATTGTTGTCCCAGGTTCAATTCTGAAATCGAGTGCAGAAAATAAAACGGTCATTTCCAACGAGCAACTGCCTGTTGATCTGCTCGTACGTCAATATTATCCGAATGCGGACATCAAGCCGCGAAAAAAAGAGGACGACAACCCGTCAACGGCAGGCGTCGGGCTTAATCAATCGATCGTCCCCCTGAAAACTTCGACAGGAACCGACAACGAAGTCAATTACCCGGCTGCTTATGTCGATGTGCTGGAAAAAGGAACCGACAAAAAAATCGGTACCTACCTTCTTTCGGCCATCATGGATTCGATGGGACGAGCCGATCAAATTCAGGTGGGGGATCATGCGTACGAAATCGCATTACGATTCAAACGAATATACAAACCGTATTCCATTCATTTGATCGACGTCCGCAAAGACGATTACATCGGTACAAATACGCCGATGAATTACTCCTCGGAAATCCACCTGGTCGACAAAAGCCGCGGCGAAGATCGCAAAATAAAAATCTGGATGAACAACCCACTTCGCTATGCAGGTGAAACATTCTATCAGAGTGGGTACAACAAAGTCGGTGAGAGGGAAATGACAACGCTGCAGGTTGTCACCAATGAAGGCTGGATGATCCCGTATGTAGCCTGCATGATTGTTTCGATTGGCATGTTGTACCAGTTTGTTCTGACGCTGCTCCGTTTTTTGAACCGCGCTGCCAGCGGCAAGTTGGAATTTGCCTCGTCCGATGAGGAAGCCGGCGAAAAGCCGGGAGGGTCAATAGCCGGCATTGTCATGCCGCTGGCGTTGTTTTGCGTATGCGGCTACTGGCTCTACGGGTTG
>JALTOP010000252.1 GCA_027000105.1 Planctomycetaceae bacterium
CTGAAAGCGGACGCTCCGGAAGCCCTTCGCAGAAAACGACTGGCCGAATGGATTGCCTCACCGCAGAACCCGCTGACAGCCCGCGTGATGGTTAATCGCATCTGGCAATTTCATTTTGGGCAAGGACTGGTCGCCACGCCCAGCGACTTCGGTTCTGCCGGTGTTCCGCCCACACATCCGGAACTACTCGATTGGCTTGCAGGTGAGTTCATTTCCCACAACTGGTCGTTGAAGCATATTCACCGACTGATTTTGAATTCCGCCACGTACCAACAATCCGGAAAACCGAATCAGCAGGCGATTCTCAAAGACGCAGCGACACAATACTGGTGGCGTTTCCCTCCCAGACGGCTGGCGGCTGAACCGATTCGGGATTCGATTCTGGCCGTGACCGGTTCGTTGAATCTTCAAGCAGGTGGCCCCGGTTTCAGCGCCTTTGAAGTGGAAGCCGAAAATGTCCGACATTATCACCCCAAAAAGTCGTATGGCCCGGAAGATTTCAGACGGATGATCTACATGACGAAAGTCCGGATGGAACAGGATTCCGTCTTCGGTCTTTTCGATTGTCCAGACGCAGCCAGTTCCGTCGCCAGACGTAGTCGCTCAACAACGCCGTTGCAGGCACTGAATCTGTTCAACAGTTCGTTTATCCTCCAGCAGTCCGACCTGTTCGCCGAGCGGCTTCAGAAGGGAAAACCGGATGACCTTGCCGCACAAATCGATTTCGCATTCCAACTTTGCTACTCCCGCCCGCCAACTCCAATCGAGCGGAAAGAAGCGACCCGATTTATCAGTCAATATGGACGAAGTGCTTTCTGCAGAGCGTTATTGAACAGCAACGAGTTCCTGTTTCTCCCGTAGGCGATTTTCTCCAGCAATCGACACCCGGAACAGATGGAAATGTCGCCCGGTGTCCGTCGAGTTGTCAGCAGGTCTGTTTTATGAAAAAAAATGTTTTCCCCGCCAATCGTCATCTTCTGGATCGAAGGAATTTTTTGAGCCAGACAGCCACCGGGCTCAGCGGCATTGCCCTGACCGCGATGCTGGCTGAACATCGTCTACTTGCCGCAGAACGGACGGTTGCGGGAGAGAGCCCGATTCGCCCGCAGATCGACCCGGGGAATCCTTTTGCCCCGCGTAAACCCCACTTCCCGGCTGCAGCCAGGAATGTCCTGGTCATTTTCTGTTCGGGAGCGTGCAGTTCAATCGACACTTTCGACTACAAGCCGGCTTTGATCAAATACCACGGTAAACCGATGCCCGGCGGAGAGAAACTTGTTACCTTTCAGGGCGCACAGGGGAATCTTACTCGTTCTCCCTGGCGGTTCAAACCGCGAGGTGAATCGGGAAAGATGATCTCCGATCTTGTCCCTCACCTGGGAGAAATGGCTGATGATCTCTGCTTTTTGCACTCGGTGAAAAGTAAAACAAACACACATGGCCCCGGCGAAAATTATATGTCAACCGGAAATACACTCGATGGATTTCCGAGCATCGGAGCCTGGACAACTTACGCACTGGGCAGTGAAAACAGCGAACTGCCGGCTTATGTCGCCATCCCCGATCCACGAGGCACCCCGCAGGCTTCCGTCAATAACTGGGGCCCGGGATTTTTGCCTGCCGCGTTTCAGGGAACCGATTTCAATGCGGCCAATCCGATCCGCAACCTGAAACGGCCGGACCCGATTCCTCCAGAAACAGATCTGGCAACACGAAAATACCTGCAGCGACTCAACGCCAGACACCTGGAACGCTTTCCCGGCGATACCGAACTGGCCGCAAGAATTTCCAGCTATGAACTGGCCGCGAAAATGCAGTTGAGCGTTCCCGATATCAGCGATCTGTCCCGGGAATCGAAAACGACACTCAAAATGTATGGAATCGACCAGGATCAAAACAGCCTGAAGACTTCCTATGCAAAAAACTGCCTGCTGGCCCGCCGATTGATTGAAAAAGGTGTCCGCTTCGTTCAGCTCTTCAATGGAGCCTACCAGACCGGAGGCGAGGGAGTCAGCAACTGGGACGGACACAAAAAAATCGAAGAACAGTACAATGTGCATGGGCCAATTCTCGATCAACCAACAGCCGCCCTGTTGAAGGATCTGAAACAACGGGGGCTGCTTGAAAAGACTCTTGTCGTCTGGTGTACTGAATTCGGTCGCATGCCGACTTTCCAGAAAGGGGCCAGCGGCCGCGACCATAACCCGGAAGGCTTCACCTGCTGGCTGGCCGGTGCCGGTGTCAAAGCGCCTTTCACTTACGGCGCAACCGATGAATTCGGTTACAAGGCAGTGGAAAAAGTGGTCACCGTGCCGGATTTCCATGCAACAATCCTGCACCTGCTTGGCTTGAATCATGAACGGCTCACCTTCTACCATAACGGCCTGGAACGCCGCCTGACCGGAGTCGAGGGGACAGTCATCAAGGAAGTTCTGGCAAAACAGTAACGGCTACTCTCCCGAAGTGACGAGCGGATCACTCTCTGGTTATCCTCCTTTCAGTCATTGCTATCTGTAATTGGCAAATTTTGCGTCCAGAACTCTCCTGTCCATAATTCCCAATGCCCAACGAAAAAAGTGACTTCGATGACGAATAAAACAGCTTCGGTTTTTCTGACTCTGATTGCCGTGACAAGCCTGGTCCTGTCTGCACCGGTGATGGTTGCAACTTGCGCGCACGCGGAAGAACCTTCGAATCAATCCAACTCTGCGGTATCGGAGACTGCTTTCCGTGTCGGATTTGGAGAGCGCGACATCACTCCGCCTCCCGGTTTGCCACTTTGGGGGTATGGCGCCCGACACGATAAATTGGCAGTAGGAAAACTCGATTCATTATTCGCCAAGGCGATTGTCATTCAGGCGGGTGGCGGAAAAGTGGCGATTGTCGGGCTGGATTTGGGACGCGGCCCGACACGGGCCATGATGAAGAAAATTCGGAAAACCATCGCTGACCAGGCAGGAATCGAACACGTTTTCATCAGCGGCTCGCATACACACCATGGGCCATGCATTGAACTGGTAGACAGAAAGGGCTTCGGAAAAGGAAAGTTCGATGCGGCTGTTGCCTATAATGAAAAGCTCCCTGATCTGATCATTGAAGCGATTCTGGAGGCAGACGCCGCGGCCAAACCGGCTCGTATGGGAATCGCCAAACAGAATCTTTCACTGAATCGGAACCGGCACACAAAACGAAAACCGAAGGTAACCGACCCGATGCTGGCCGTTGTACGTTTTGACGATCTGCATGGAAAACCGATTTCGATTCTGGTGAATTTCGCCGCTCATCCGGTGATGACTGAAGAAGCTCTCCTGAAATACTCGGCTGATTATCCGGGATTTCTGCAGCGAAAAGTAGAAACGGAATTGCACACGAAGTGCGTTTTCATGCAGGGTGCCGCGGGTGACCTCAGTCCGAACCCGACGAAAAATTTCCGGAATGTCAAAGCGTACGGAGAAGAGCTGGCCGAACATGTTCTCACGTTGGCCCAATCAACCCGTACCGAACAGCCGGAAAAACCGTCTGTGAAGGGAAAGGTTGAGCATTTTCTCTTCACTTCGCGCGTCGACTATTCAAACCCGCTGGTTGTTTACATGTACCAGAAAGCGTTTTTTCCGGAATTGATCCGGTGTTTTGTGGACGAAGTGAAAAATGGTATCCCGGCTGAATTGAATACCGTTCTCCTGAACGAAAAGATTGCATTGGTCGGTGGTTCCGGCGAGTTTTTCTGTAACCACAGCAATCGCCTCAAGCAGCGTTCCTATCTGGATCACACGCTCTTTTTCGGTTACTGCAACGGTCACAATTTGTATTTCCCGACCATCGAAGCCGCTTCGGAAGGAGGCTACGGAGCCTCACCAACAGTCTCGCCTGTCGAACTGGGTGCCGGTGAGCACATGATGAACCGAGCTTTAATCAACATCTACACTCTGGCTGGCCGTTATGAAACGCTGGAAGCCATCCTCGGGGCAAGCAGGAAAGGAGCAAGCAGGAAAAACGGGAAATAACAACTGTTACCAGACCGGCAGAGTGGGAATGTGATTATTTGAAAAACAGGAGCATCCACAAAATGCAAGTGTGTCCAAAAACATGCAATTGTCTGAAAAATGCGGATCTCTGAAAACAAGATTGTCTACAAGCGGACTGTGTCTATTCCGGGTTGGCGATTGTGCTTTCAAAAAATCTTGAAGCGGCTCCAAAAGCGAATTCATGGCTGCCGGGCGGTTCGCTGAATACGGGAGCCGGGCCGCCTGCCTGTTGATAGAGATTCGAGATTTGCCCGATCGCCCGCTTCGCCTCCTGTGGAGTGAAACCGTCTTTGACTGCGTTGGAAATATGGATCGGTCGGGGAGTGACCAGCAAAGCCATTTCCGGCAAATCGAATTGCGGCAACAAACCGGGAATTGCCCCACATCGGCAATGTCGGTTGCGATCCTGAATAAATGAGACCCGCATACTCCCGAAGATCCCCTGCACCGAGGCGGCAGCAACACGCGGATCAAATGCAGCGGCTGAGAGGGCAAGCAGCCCGCCGGTGGAAACTCCTGTCACCCCGACCCGTTTTGCATCAACCTGTTGATCAGTAAAGACATGATCCAGAAGGATCTGTTGATGAGCGAAAAGCAGACTGTACCAGC
>JALTOP010000253.1:0-10520 GCA_027000105.1 Planctomycetaceae bacterium
TGATGATTATCATCGTGACGGACGAAAAAGGGGACGATGTTGACCTGCTCGAACAGACGATCGCTTTTGACAAACGATATGGCATGCGGGTGTACTGCGTCGGGAACGCCGCACTGTTCGGGCGGGCAAAAGGATATATCACCTACACATGGGAAGAAGACGGCAAGTCGTACACAATGGATCTGGAAGCTGATCAGGGGCCGGAAACCATTTTTTCCGAGCGACTTAAACTCCCCTTCTGGGGAGGAAGAAACCGGAACCTGGATCGTATGTCTGCCAGTTTCGGGCCGTATGCGTTGACACGTCTTTGTGCGGAAACCGGCGGGTTGTATCTCGTTTCCGAAGAAGGGAAAGGTCCCAAGTTTGATCCATCGGTGATGCGAAATTATCCCCCCGATTACCGACCAATTCGGTTGTTTGAAATCGAACTGAAAAAGAATCTTGCCAAGCAGGCTGTGTTGCGGGCCGCCCAGTTGTCGCGCATCGATCGTATTCCGATCCCGACGTTGGAGTTCCGGGCGGATACCGATAATGTTTTACGGGTTCAGTTGACCGAAGCCCAAAAACCGCTTGCCATTCTGGACTATCACCTCAACAGCATGCTGGCTGTTCTGGAAGGAGGCTACAAGGACAGGGAAAAACTGAAGTCTCCCCGTTGGCGGGCCAGTTACGATCTGGCGGCCGGGCGCGTGCTGGCAATGCGGGCGCGATCGTTGGGCTACAATGAAATGTGTGCCGAGATGAAATCCTCTCCACGGGTTTTTGAAGACAAAAATAATAATTTCTGGCGTCTGGTTCCGTCCAACACCATTTCCAGCGGTCCCGCCGTGAAAAAGATGGCAGCCAAAGCGGAAGAGTTTCTCTCCAGAGTTATTGATGAGCACCCGGGAACCCCATGGGAAATGCTTGCTGTCAGAGAGCGGGAACAGCCGCTCGGCTGGGAATGGCAGGAGTTCCATCGGGATGTCACTCCGCTGAAGTCGGACGATCCGGACAAGGTCATGTTGCTGCTGGCTGAGGAAGAGAAGAAAAAGTCAACAATGAAGAAACAGACGGGCCCCAGGAACATTCCCAAACTTTAGGAAACTCCTGGTTCTGTTTGCAGGTAATGGGCGATTTCGTCCGAATCTGTTTGCTTTTTGATTGTTTTTTTCTCATATTGGTGTTCCAGACAGGGTTGATCTGACCGCCCTGTTGAGTTCGTGAACCGGGGTTCGATACGCTGCAACCAGTTCGGAGGCTGGTGCTGATGTGGCAGGAATCCGGTCGGTTGGTGGCACGGGCAGGTGTTTATCGACTCGTCTTTTATGAGTGTTTTGTTGGTTTCGGACAGAACAGTTCGGCGTTTGCTGCCGACGGTTGGGGGCGTTTTTTCGACAGCGCCTATCGATTCTGTAGTCCCTTCTTTTTCAATTGAGTCTGTTCTATGAATTACAGGAATAGTGAATACGCCGCTTTGGGGGTCTCGGTTGGAGTCCACGCCGTCCTGCTTGTCGTGATGGCTCTGATTAAATTCACCTTGATGGATGACAATGCCCAGGTGGCTGTTGAAACGATTTTTACCGACGAAAGACAGCAACAGGAATTTACCCAGGAACTGGACATGGCGACCGAGATTTCGCAGTCGATGAGTGTTGTTTCCGGGGCGACAATCTCGACCGCTTCAGGGGGGTCGAGTGCTCCTGCTGTCAACCAGCAGAAGATAGAACAGTCGGAATCACTTAGTGAACCGGAAATTCAGGTCAATGTCTCCCAGGTCAATGTTCCCGGAGCGAACATGCTGGGGAACGATTTGGGAGAATCGGAAATCAAGGGAGAACCGGGCGCCGTTGTTGAAGGCTACGGTGCCGCCATGAGCCGCTTGACCCAGGAACTGATTCGCCTGATGCGTCAACAAAAAGTCCATGTCGTCTGGCTGTTTGATGAATCGGACAGCATGAAAGATGACCGGGAGGAGATACGCCAACAATTCCACAAGGTTTACGAAGAACTGAAAATTGCCCAGAAACAGGATAAAAAACTTCAAGCGAAAGATCACACCCTGCTCACCACCATTTTAAGTTACGGATCGGGAATCCACACGCAGACTCCCCGCCCGACTCCGGATATCCCAACGATTCAAAAGGCGATCGATCAGGTTCCCGTTGACACCACGGGAGAAGAAAACCTGTTTCAATCCGTGATGGCTGTCTGCGATAAATACGGCCCTGCAGCCAACAAGCAGCGTCGAAAACTGGTCATTGTCATTCTTACCGACGAAGCTGGTGACGATGGTGTCAATGTTGAAGAAACGATTGCCAAGGTGAAGCAGTACAAATGCCCGGTCTACCTGATGGGGCGTGAGGCGATCTTCGGATATCCGTACGCCAGACAACTCTGGCGGGATCCCAAGTACAATCTGCCACACTGGATTCGGGTTCATCGCGGCCCGGAAACCGCTTTCCCCGAAGCCCTCCAGTTTGACGGTCTTCATAGCCGATGGGATGCCTTCTCCAGCGGCTTTGGCTGCTACGAAGAAGTTCGCCTGGCCCGCGAATCTGGCGGGATCTACTTCATGCTTCCTGGAGATGAAGAAAACCTGACCGGCCCGGGAGCCCATCTGAATCGGAAGTTCGAGTTCCTGGCGATGAAACAGTATCAACCGCTGCTGCTCTCCCGCCGGGAGTACGATGCCGCCCGGAAGAAAAGCAAATTTCGCACGACAATTGCAGAAGTCATTGCCGTGCTGAACCCGCTGGTCGACAAAAAACTGGAAATGCGGGAAATCTGGTACGCCTTTGAACCGGAGAAGTTTCGACCGCAGGGGCTTGAGAACGCCAGCAAGGCATTGCGTGCCTTTGGGATGCTCAATGAAGCGGTCAAGCGGCTTGAATCGATCAAATCACTACGGGACAAGGAAGATTCCATGCGTTGGCGGGCCGCTTACGATCTCTGCTATGCGCAATGTCTGGCCTACCGGGTTCGACTATTCCAGTTCATGCTGGCAATCGATTCGCATATCAAAAATCCGCCCAAACCGATGAATCCAAAATCGAACCGCTGGAATGTCCGAAGAACCAAAAAAATGCTGGAGCCGGACGAAAAACAGATCAAGGCCACCAAAGTGGATATGAAGGAACTCAACAAACAATTGGAACTGGCTAAAGCACAATTCAATTATGTGAAAAAGAAACACCCAGGTACCCCGTGGGCACAGCGGGCGAACTGGGATTTGAATCAGGGCTTTGGAATGTATTTTCAGGACGTCTTTCGTGATCCGAAATACGATGATTTGAAAATCAAGGTTCCGAAGTTCTGACAAGTTCAGATAAGTTCAGATCTCCGGTGAAAGTAACAGCAGCCCCGGCATTTTCCGAACAACGGCCGGGGTGATTGCTTTTTCAGGTGCTGGCCGGTTCGGCGGGAGACTGGTTTTCTGCCTGTTGGCTTTTGGCGTCTTCCTTGAAACGATCGATGACCGGCTTGCAACGTCGGGCGAGTGGGAAATCGTTTTTGACTCCGCTGCCGATCTCCGCATGAACTTCATCCACCCGACTGATCAGTGCTTCGAGATCGAAGGCAGGCCATTTTCCCTGCAGCAGGACGAGTTGTTCCAGGCCGGTGTAATGTTGTCGAAGCTGATCGGGAAGCAGAGCCGAAATAGCCACCGCGGCGACGGAAGTCCGTTTGAGCACCGGATCGACCAACATATGCAATCCGCGGTGATGCATCAGAATGGCACAAACCAACTCGTCCGGCAAATACCACCGACGGGCCAGGCACGCCCCGGCGATTGTATGATCCCACTGGAAAATACTATTTTCATATTGAGTCATCAATTCAGGCTGTTTATCCCGGGTTTCGACAAAATGCAAATAATGTTCGTACAGATCGTTCGTCAAAACCGGGAGCAGAAAATCTGAAAGCATTGCACCGGCAAAGGCCATTTCTTCGTCGGCACCGAGCAGCCGGGCCACTTCGCGGGCGAACAGGGCTTTCTGCAGGCAGGCATTCCAGAAACTGGCCTGGTTAATCAATTTTGATTTCCGTGATCGGACAGCCGCTTCCATTCCGGTGGTAATCAGAAACATCGTGCTTTGTCGTCGTCCCAACAGAGAAAGAGCCTGCAGCGCGGTTGTAGCTTTGTGACGCAATCCGACATACGATGAATTCAGATGGCGCAATAATTCAACCGTCAAACCGCTATCGGTTTCGATGATTTCGGCCAGTTCCTTCAGGGATGAATCCGGATTTTTCGAACGCTCCATAAATTGGGTGACTGCAACCGGTAGTGCAGGCAACTTCAAAGTCGGAGGAAGGATCGAGATCGTCAGGTTTTCAAGCTTCTGGTCCAGCAGGCCCTTCCAATCGATCGATTGCTGTTTCTCCATCGTAAAACTGTTCCTGATTCTCAAATATCCATGACAGATCAATCGCTGCTTACAGCACTAATTCATCTTCAACTCTTAATTATTGGGTTGGTGGATCAATAAAGTGTGACATAGTGCGACAACGGAGCACGAACCATGAAAGGACAACCTCCAATTCAAGGCCTGATAAGGCACTAGCAGGAAACAGATACCTCGGCTGCGATCTCTTTCTGGCGTTTTTCCAGTCGGCGTTTCAGTGTGAGATGATGAATGCGATCTCCTCCCATTTCGTAGAACTGATCCTCGACCCGCTCGGCAACTGCCTGCATATCGAAACTTTTCCAGATCGACTGCAATTTCAGCAACTGTTCCATCCCCTGCGGTGTCTGTTGCAGGGCATCGGGAAGCAAGGCTGACAGGGCAACGGCTGCGACAGGTGTTTGTGCGTAATCGGGCTCCATCAAAATTGCCAATCCCTTGTGATGCAAATAGAGACAGCAAACAATTTCATCGGGGAATTCCCACTGGGCGGTAATGTGTGCGGCAGCGACAGCGTGATCCCATCCCAGTTTTTTCTGCTCATAGGCAGTCAGGATTGTTTGCTCCTCGCCACTCCGGTCGACAAAATCGGTGTACTGTTCATACATGGCGGAGGTGAGCACCGGAAGCATGAAGTCCTGCAACATCGACGCCGCATAGGCGATTTCCGTATCTGCATGGAGAAGCGCTGCAATTTCCTTGGCGAAAATGGCCCGTTCCATATTGGCAGCCCAAAAATGTTTCAGGTTGATCAATTTCGATTGGCACCCGGACATCGCTTCTTTAACCGCCATCGTCAGGACAGATGTTTTCGTACGGGGAATTCCCAACAAATTGATTGCCTGTTTGACCGAAGATATTTTGGAGCGAAAACCGTAAACGCTGGAATTCACCATCTTCAAGACTTCAACCGTCAACCCGCTGTCGCTTTCCAGAATTCCAGCCAACCGATCGATTGTCACATCCTCTTCGCCGGCGGCCTGGTTGAAGTCACTCACTGCCTGAGGCAGCATCGGTAGTTTGAATTGAGGCGGGAGTTCGAATTTCTCATTTCCCAACAAGCTCTCACGGCATTGTTTCCAGTTCATCAATCAATCTCGCTTTCTCCAATAAAACGATTACAACGGTTCTATCGAAATGACAACCTGACAGGTATCTGCTTCCGAATCAGTCTGCAGCACGCCGGTTCTCGTCAAAAAAAAGAGACCATCAGGTGATCAACTCGCCGGAAGTTCCCAATTTTCCCTCATTTCAATCGTTGCTAAAACATAGTGCGCACAAAACCGGATGCCTGCTCTTTTTCCCCAATGGAAACAATATCTCCGTTTTTGATCGCTGTTTTTGAAAGATGGATTCCCGTATTCGCGTTAAGAATCGATGATCCTATTGCGAAACATTGAAGTTTAAGTGAAACACCCTAAACGAACGGTAGCACTTTTGCTTCTGTCTGCATGGCAGATGCGCATACCCGCCGTCGAGCGCTGGACTGCCCGAAATGGACAATTCCCCATCGCAACTGTTTCATCACCGTAGCCGTTACATTGCTGCAGTTGTAATCGTCGAACCTGTTATTGACTATCCCCAATAGTAAAGCGGAGGGAACCGGTCATGTCGCAAATGGTTACGGTTCAACAACGGGAGAACGGGGAGCGAAACCGAAAGAGGATTCCATCCACTGACCGCAGGAGCAACCACCGCCACCTTCGGGAGAGAGGATCAACCCGGCTGCGGGGATACTGCTGAGCCAGCAACTGGAACGTAGTCGAGTCCAGTCGGTTACGTAGTCGCTTCCCATTTCCCACATGGAAAGTTTGCTGCTTCCCCGATAGAGAATGGCTTTTTCTGTCGCGGCGTAGGTTCCACATTTACGGCCGATCGCGCCGCCCATCATATTGCTTTCCAACAGTTTTCCGGTTTTCAGATCGTACACATTCGGCACCTGATAGACCTTGCCGGCAACAACTGCCGGGTGCTGATTGTGGGCACCGTGATTGTCGCGAACCCATTTCTGTTTGACGTGCCATTCCTGCCTGCCGGTTCCGGCATCGTAATTGTAAACGTGATATTCGCCAAAAGCTGAAGAAGAAATGACCAGACGACCTTCCGCATAAACAAGATAGAAGACGACGCGTCCATCAGCCGTATCGATCGGCTTCTCCCAAATAACATTTCCCGTCTCGGCATCGAGTGCGACGAGGTACTGATCTTTCCAAAGCATTTCCTTGGCAACTCCGTTGTTGCGACCTCGTCGTCTATCCTTGGCGGAGAGCATTCTGGCACGTCCACTGACCATCTTTTTCACTTGCGGATTTCGGGATTCCACAAAAAAGACGCGTCCATCGCCCGCTGCAATCGACGTATTGATGATCGCTCCATTGCGGTAAATCCAGGCTTTTTTACCACTCTGTTTATGGTAGGCGAACAGGTCGTCACTGACGACTTTGTCGGTACCGTCCCCCGGGGATCCCTTACCATCGTTCCAACGTTCACGTCCCCAGAATTCGGTGTAGATATCTCCCTGTTTGACGCTGCTGCCGAACAGCATGTTGCCAACATTGGCAATGTAACCCCATTCGTGAGTCAACTGCTTTTTTTCGTCAGGCAATTCCAGAACTGCTTTCCGCTTTCCGGTATAACCATCGATCACCCAGCATTCGCCCTTGATGACGACATAAAGCTGATTCTCGTCCGCACACCAGTTTGCCGCATCCCGCGGAATGTTGGCACGACGTAAATCTCCAATCTCCAGCAACCACAGAAAAGCTCCGTTATAGGCATCGAGGGCAATCATGCGGTTCATTCCCTGATGAAAAAGACGACCGTTGATTGCCAGCGGCGCAGAAAGACGGGCTTGCCGGTCGATTCCAAAATCCGCACCGGGTAAACCGATCCACTGCACTTCCAAATCGGTTGTGCGTGTGACTCCAGCCAGTTTTTCTCCGCCGTAAGCGCGGTTGCCCGCATCTCCATACTGATGAGTCCACGTCCCCGCCCCCGGAATGTTCCCCCGTTTTGCAACAGCCCAGATACCTGAACTCGACTTGACAGTTGAGGCCTTCAAACCTGTTTCCTTCATCCACCTTTCAAGATCCTGTTGATTCAGGCGAGGCTCGATACCGGCTGGTTGCCCCAGATAGAGCGTTCCGCCAGCCGGACGCAAAACGCGGGCCACTTCTTTGGCCGAACCGATCGGTTTCCCCTGCGTGATGAGCGAATCGGAAACAATCAAATTTGCAAAATCTCTTGTCACCGGCAGCTTGTCGAGCGATTTCACATAGTGCACTGTAATTCTTGAACCGTAGGCGTTCGCCCGGCTCAACTGTTTTCTCACCTTTGCGACTCGATTTTCATCATCATCAAATCCGACGACGTTCAATTCGCTTTGTCTGGCGAGTTGATAGGCGAGTTGCCCATCTGCGAATCCGTAAACCAGACAATAACCCTTTGTGATCCCGGTTTCGTTCAGAATTTGTTTTGCGATCGCCTCATACCGTTTTGTCATTTCGTCTTGAGGATATGGCGAGGGGGTCTCGGGCAGTGGTCGCGGGCAATAATTGAATGTGGTATCGAGAGCATACTTTTTGCTGTGCAATTCCTGTCCACTTTTGATGATCGAAATGCGATAGTCGTATTTCTGCCTCTGTTTCAGTCCGCTCAGTCGTACACGATGTTTCCGTTTTCGTTTTTTATCCTGAATCTGCCGATCCAACAGGCCAACTTCGCCATATTCAAGCAATGTCGGTTGGTCAGTCATTGTTTCCCAACAGATGACAACATCGCCATTCGGTTCGTACCACGCATACGGACTTCTGGCCAATCGATACGGAACCGGCTTGGTGGGCATGACGGGTAATTCATCCTTCTTGGCTCGAAAACGCGCCTGTATCTGTTCCGGCGTTGGGATCCGACTCGAAACCGCCACTTCGTGGATCATTCCCGTCAAACGATGATATTCGTTGGAATCGTGGTAGGCACCAATTTCGTAGAATGTATCGCCAGCCGGGTAAAACAGTTCGTCGGAACGGGAGTCATCGGAAGCAGCAAGTTTCCCGTTCACATAAAGGCGATGCGATTTTCCATCGTAGGTGCCGACAACATGACACCATTTGCCGAGGGTGAATTCCGAATCGGCCGTCAGGTATGTCAGTCTCTGTTTATCAGTTGTTGCAATCGCGAAACAGAAACGATTCTTCTGAAATCCGAGCAGCCAGCCCGATTCGTCCTGTCCATTGTCGTGAATCACTCCGACAATGCCTCCCCACTCCATCGCGCGATTGACATTCACCCAGGCTTCAACAGAGATATTCTTTTTCGGTAAATTCACCAAGCTGCTTTTTTCGGCAATCATGATCGAATTGGAGGTTCCATCGAGAACGATCGCGGGTAACTTCCCTTTTTTCTCAGGAGTGAAAAAAGCCTCTCCCAGAATCGTTCCATTTGGGCCGGTTTCCGCCTTCAGTGTTGTGCCTGCAACGTGATCCCGTGAGAAAACCCAATGGTGATCAACTGAAACCTTTTCGTCGGCAACTGCAGGGAAGCCAACCATCAGCAAAAGAAGCACAACTGACTGAGGGATGATGATGTTTCGTAACATGAGAAAAAAGTCCATGACATTCTGATAACACGACAGGCGAGACAGTCCCCGGTACAACAAGGGCGTTTCGGTACAACAAGTGGATCCTGAAAACATTGTCCCAAAAGGATCGCATTATATCCATTAGGCGAAAAATATCCTATCGAAAGATCATCTTTTCCGGCGGCCCGAAAATGGGAACCCGTTCAGTGCTCCCTCTATCTGTTCACGGTCTGATCATTTGTTTGAAAAGGTTGTTTTCAGGGTGCTGCCCGCAATATTTGCAGAATCTTGCATTCGATCATTTATTGCACAGATCATGCAGTTTAACAGAATCGGACTGTTTTTTTCACCTGGTAGCACGGGAAGATTGTGTAGCCTGCCTGACCGGAACGAGCGTCATTATCGGTATCAATTTGGGGTCGAAGAATGTTTTCAAATCGCCTGACTGATCTGAAGAGAGCGATTTTTCCTGTCGATACGGACAGACAGAGAGTGTGGTCTTTCCAGGGATATCGGTTTGACATCATGCAACGGATATGCAGACAACATCGCGAGGATCGCGGTGATGTTATCAGGGAGGGTGGTGACTAGAGAGATTGTGTTGTTGGATAATTCTGCCGGATTGACGGGAAAATCAAGCTGTCCTGAATTCGAAACTGTCGGCAAACCTTAATCGAAGCAGGAAGCCTTGATTGACCGTCGGGTTCGGCGTGAATTTTGAGCAATGTCATCTTTCGAACAAGGAGCGTAACAATGAAAATCGTCAAGACGATGACGATGCTGACCATTGTGCTCGGTATGAATATCAATGCCGATGCAATGGGCTGGTCGAAACTGAAATTTTGGAAAAAGAAAGAGGTTGCCTGCGTTGATGTTTGTGTAGAAGATTGCATCGATTCCTGCATCGATGCAGACTGTGAGAGGGATTCCTGCTGGTCGACGCTTCATCAGAAATTGTTCGTTGCGCCGAAGCACTGGCTGGCGGATGTTTGTCGAGGAACGTGCTGCAATGTTGATGTCCACTCAAGTTGTGTGGATAACTGTGTCCCGGATTTCTGCTGCGAAGAAACGTGCATCGGTGGTGATTGCGTCGATATCTGCAACAGGCGTGACGACAATCGCAGACTCGCCAAACTGATTTATACGTCACAAACGGCCTGTGATCCACGCGATCGTAAAAAAGCGGTGCATCGTATTGGGAGTCGGTTCGATTGCCGATGCCATCCGGAAGTCATGTGTGCACTGACTTATGCCTTGAGAGATTGCAACGCACATGTCCGTGCGGAAGCAGCTGACGAAATCGGCGATCAATTACGCAAAAGAGACTGCTGCTGCTCGCCAGAAGTCATCCAGGCTCTTCGTTGTGCGTTGAATGACGAGTCCCGATTCGTCCGCCGGGAGTCTGCCCAGGCTCTGAGACGCTGTGGAATCAAGGTTCGGCGCTTCAGTTGGCTTTACAGGAAAAACTGTGCCGACGGATGTGTTGAAAACTGCTGCGTCGATGATTGCTGCGTCGATGGCTGCATCAATACGTGTTGTGTTGACAATGGTTGTAC
>JALTOP010000253.1:10530-16269 GCA_027000105.1 Planctomycetaceae bacterium
GTACAGCGCCACGCTGCGTTACCGATGAGTGGATCGCTGCACCTGAAAAGACCGCTCCTCCCAAAGCGGCTCCCAAGAAAGCGGCAGCTCCAAAACAGAAGAAAAAGGTGGCCCCAAAACCAAAGGCAAAAAAGCCGGTTCAGCTTCCCAAGCTGAAGAACGTTCAACCGAAGAAGATCAAAAGCCCGAAGAAACCGGTTCCGGCTCCGAAGGCAGCTCCCAAAGGTAAATCGAAGAAGGATAAATATGTTCCGGATGATGACGCGACAAGCTTCATCATGCCGAACGTTGATATCCAGGAATTACTTGGGGCCAAGTAATTGATTGATCAAACCCGATCCCTTTCGGAGAAATCCGGAAGGGATTTCTGGTTAATCTTCCCTCACAGCGAAACAACTCTCCGGCTCATGCAAACATCTTTCGGTAGTAAAGAATCAGATTCGTGGAAACAACAAGCGCTATTGAGAAAACGATCAAAGTGCTGGAAAAGAATCATTCCAGCATTTCGCAGGCTGTGCTTGTTCATGCGCTGAATGTTTCTGATGAAGAAATCAGCACGCGAGCTGCTCTGAGCCTGCTCTACTCCGGCTCCGGATTGGGCAAAACCGAAATCATCCGCAATATCCATCGACTGGCTTCCGAGGTCACAGAGGAAATTTCGGTTAATGCGGATCTGATCCGTTTTTCTCTCCACGAATGTCTGGGGCATGGGACACCCGAGTTGGCAATCAATGCACTGCACACGATCAAGGCGGCCAGGCTCTACGATGAAACACCGGCCATGCTGCAGTACATGCGCCGTACGAAAGGGGAACTCGTCCAACACGCGGGGCTTCTTTTCGAGAAAATGGTCGACGAACTCTACGACCGGAAACAGCAAAGTGACGCCGCTGAAAACGAATGGCTTCGAACCTCTATTGAAACCGTCCTGGCAGCGATCACCGAAGAAGTCAATCACCTCGATCGTCTGAAACACCCCCGTTTACTTTTGCAATCGATCTTCATTCTGTCAAATCCGGGGCAGAGCGTTCCCCGCATGCTGATTCGTAATGCCGATGCACAGACTCTTTCGGTCATCTGGAACATCTTCAGCAAGGAGCGACATCCTGGAATTTTGCAATACCTCACTGATTGTCTCAAACAGAAATATGTCCATGCCAGAATATTGATGATTCTTTCCGAACGGCGGGATATCGAATTCCGAATGCATCTGATCAACTCGGTTCCCGTTCGTCCTTCCGTCAATCAGGAACGCAACTACAGGCGCCTGGATTCACTCCCCTGGCTGACAGAAGATGTTTATCTGTGGGACATGATCCCGGAACAGGCACAGGGAAATCTGGTCAGACTCATTGGGTTGATCGGGATTCCGGAACGCGAAAAAATTGAACTTTACGAACAGGCTCTTCAACTCGGCTCTGTGGAGGCGAGAAAAGTTGCAGCAGAATTCAGAAATTCGATTGATCACAATCGTTACGAGCAATACATTTCGGAAGCCTTGCAATCTCCCGATCCGGAAATTGAAGCGTGGGCCGTTTCTGAATTGAAGCACACAAAACTGCCCGACAAATCACGGTTGCTGATCGAACGGCTGGATAGTCCTCATGAAGTCGTCCAGCAGCAGGCTCGTGAATCACTGGAAATGTTCGATTTGCAGCACGCGATCGAATACTGCGAAACAGCTCCGTTATCTGCGGGGAAGAAAATTGCAGAGTTGCTGTTAAAAATAAACCCTGATGCCATTCGGGAATTGAACCGTGAACTGGCCAACCCGATCCGAACCAGACGGTTACGGGCCGCAAGAGCGGTGCGAATCATGGGACTTCAGAATCAGGTTCAGGAAGCTCTGATCGAATTGCTTTACGATACCGATCCCATTATCAGGCGGACTGTCGTCGAGATTCTCGCCGAGTCTCCCTCACCGCAGGTTGTTTCTTCCATATCCATGCTGGTTGATGATTCCAATCCCCGTGTTCGCAATACGGTCGAAAAGGTATTACTGAATCTTCGACACAGCGAATCAGAAAACCTTTCTGATATGAAACCGGAAACATTATAACGAACCACGCATCAGTAAAAGTTCACGGGCTGTTTGAAGTTTCCCGATAAGATATGTTGAGGATATTGTAAAATGTTATTGCTCTGTGCTGTTTTGGCCAACCTGTCGGAAATTGCAAGAATCAGCAGAAGTTACGGAAGCGAAAAATACTACATGATTTTCTTTTCCGTACTGAGCGCTTTTGTTCTTTTATGGATTGTCATGTACCTGCTGGAGTTGAAAAAAACGCCGGCTGCGAGCAAATCGCCCAAAGTTGTCGTCCCACTTTTTACACAACTGTGTCAGGCACATGAACTCTCGGCGGAACAGTCCAGACTCCTGACGACGATGACGGAACGAGCAGGATTGCAACCTCCTGAAACGATCTTCATCGACCCGTCACTTTGGATTCATTGCATCGAAGAATACAAACAGAACCGCAAACCATTACTGGAAGTGATGCAAATACTGTTTGGCACGGCCAGAGTGCAACGATGGTTTCCGGATTACGAACGCGAACCGGACTGCTAAAACTTTGCAAACGCGCCGTGATACCCGCTGAACCGTGATGCACCGATGAAAAGCGCAAACGCCACGATACTCATGCACAAGCAGGGAGAGTACAAAGCAGAGAGCTCCAAAGCCGGGGTCGTGTTGAACCCTGTGACTCGACTACCGCACCCCAATCATCTGTCACTCGGGGAGGCTGACTGATAACAAAGCGGTTATTCACCAATGATATCGCTGGCAGGTGTCTCGACGGGAGCCGACGGTGTACCGCGATCTCCCGGCGTGATGTCCAGTTGGCTGCCAGCATCCGGTGAAATGTTCTTCAGAAGAACAACCAAAAGAATAAAAACGGCCAGTATCACCAGAAAGGTGAGTATCCTTGCCAGGAAGCGATCCACCTTCCGACTTTGCGAAGCCCCCGTCCCTCCGAGATAGTTCGGCATTCCGTCAAATGATTGCGAACTTGGAGGGGGATACCCGTCCGGCAGGCCGGAATCGGGGGGCAACAGAGAGGGCTGATCAGGTTGTTGATCGTACGTTTTTGCCATCTGAGCACTTATGTTAAAAATTCGCTCGAAAAAAGATTGCAACCAATTTGAAACTTTTCAGCCGCGGGAGATTGCCAGCAATCCTTTTATCGCGAAAATGCTTCCAACGGGCATCTTGCAAACAACACAATCAAGTCAAAGAAAAAAACAGGGCTGAAATATCTTCTCTATCCGGCTATCATGCAGTTCACTTATAAAAGAATACCGAGGCACGGTTGTGCCATCCACCAAGCAGCCACACGCCGCCCATTCTACTATTTTTTTGAGGCGATCACCAGCAAAATACTACTGAACTGATGAATTATGAGAAATTCCCGTCAATCAGCCGAGATGCCCATTTTCGTCCCCTGGGCTGCGATGCTTGCAGGATTGGGGTTACTGTTGGCTGAATTGATGACCGGTTATCTGCACCGGTTTTTCCCCCCGATTGTTGTTTGGGGGGCGTCTTTATTGCTGCTATTGATTTCCGTATGGGGAATGAAGACCCTGCTGGAACGACGAAGCTTCACGCAAACACGTCAATCGAGGTTCTCAAACGGTGTCGCTCTTTCCACCAGTTCGAAACAGCAAGCCCACAATTTATTCCGGTTGCCGATCGAGGGGCAAATTTATATCGCCATGCTTGCCATTATGCTTCTGGGTGCCCTGTTCGGAAAAACAAACACTTTAATGCTGATTTTCGCGTTCATGGCTGGCCCCTTCATCGTTAATGGTGGAGTGACATTCGCCATGACTCGCAAGCTGTTTCTTTCCCGGAAACTCCCCAAACGTTTAATGGTCGGGGAACCAACGTCGATCGAAATAACGCTCACCAACAAAAAGCGGCTCATCCCCTCGGCTCTCATTACTGTCGAAGACCAGATTGTTGGCCCCAGAGAGCAGTTAAGTGGAAAAATCGTTTTTGCTCAAATTCCAGCCCGCGCTTCCCGCAAAGGTCAGTATCAAATCCGTTTCATGCAACGGGGGCGTTATACGTTGGGGCCAGTTCGAGTGACTTCCCGGTTTCCTCTCGGAATTGTCGAGCGCGGACAGTTGATAAACCTGCAGGATGAAATTCTGATCCATCCACGAATCGGTGTGCTGGCACGTCAGTGGGACAGAAGTTCCCGGGAAGGAAATGAAGCAAGCCGATATTCGAAGGGAAAGGCCGGTCCGCACCATGACGAGTTTCATCGTATCCGGGAGTACAGACCTGGCGATGAACTCCGTTCGATCCACTGGAAAACATCGGCCCGCCGAAATGAACTGATGGTTCGAGAGTACAGACAAATTCGCGATCAGCGGCTTCTGTTGATACTCGATCTTTGGCAGGATCACCAACCCTCCGAGAACCATTCTGCTGACGTAGCCGGTGAAAGTTCGAATAAACAGATATCGTTGATTGAAAATGCTGTCTCGCTGGCGGCGACAATCGGATGGAAACATACCCAGGAATGCGGAGTTCAACAGCTTGATTCAATCTGTCTTGGAAATGAGAAACTGGAGTGGTTCGGCAGCAGGCGTGGGGAGCAACTTCACTCCTGGTTGGATCAACTTGCGATAGTAGAAGCGGGAAGCGAATTTTCCATCGCAGATGTTCAGGAAGCAATACTGAAACATCAATCGCCCTCTTCTCGTACGGTGTTGATCACAACACGCCGCGAAAGAGATTTCACTACGGAAAAAAACAGAACCGGCAGTGAATCTCTCCACGCTCACCAGGGGTTGCTTATCGTGGAAGCCGATCCCGAAAAAACAAAAGAGTTCTTCCAGCAATGCGGTTGAAGTGGCACCTGGTCAACCGCTCTTCTGCCATAACCCGCGGTAGATGGGCCAGCCCGCTTTCCTCTTTTTTCTTTCGAAACTGGTTTGGTAATCCATATCGTGTTCGGCTGGTCGCTCTGGCGGGGCGGGCAATTCCTTGAACTGACTGATCTCCCGAATGTGGCCGGTCATCAGTTCCCAGTAATCGAAAACATCGGTCCAGCCGTGCAGCAGTCCTCCCGGTTGGAGGGTTCGGTAAACCTGCCGGGCGAATTCCGCAGTGAATAACCGCCGCTTGTGATGCTTCGCCTTCCACCAAGGATCGGGAAAATAGACATGAATGGCCGCGACCGATTCCTGCGGGATGAATTCTGCCAACGCCCGTTTTGCATCTCCCCCCAGAATCCTCGCATTGGGCCGGTTCGCCTTTTTGAGACGCTTTGCCGCCCGCCTTCCCTCTTTGTAGTCGATTTCCAAACCTAAAAAATTGGTTTCCGGTTGCTGTTCAGAGGCATTAAAAACGAATAACCCCCGGCCACAACCAATATCGAGTTCCACTGGATGAGTGTTGCCAAACAACTGTTCCCAGCAGATCGGTGAATCACAATCTCCCAGTGTAAAAAACCAGGGCGAAAGATCTTCCCGCTGTTGACTGAAGGAATCTCTGCCTGACATCGGCGCTTGTGGATGCGTCATACCTGAATGAGTCATATCTGATGATTCGGAAACCAAAACAACCTCAACTCTATCTTCTATTTCTATTTTGTCTTCTGTTTCTGTCGTCACTCCCACCCATGACGAAAGACTATCACGGCAGCGGAGCGGAGTTCCCCTGGAACAATTGCGTGCTGCGTTGCAGCTCAGCAGTTCGTCCGGACAAACCTGGTTACCGGGCAAACT
>JALTOP010000254.1 GCA_027000105.1 Planctomycetaceae bacterium
AACATGCGTTCGCACAATAAACGATTCCGGACACGCACTGCTCACTTCCGCTTCCAACCTGGCGAGCCGTCTTCCCAGTGATGAAGAGCATCTCTGTTCAGAATCTTCCTCGTGAAACATCCATGGCCCGGTAAAAATGGCATCACTGGAAAGCAAGGCATAAAGGATGCCAAGTCGCTTGCAAACAGCTGCCCGTTCCACGGCCAAACGGCATTGTGCCTCATTTCCAATTTCGGCCTCCGGATTCCAGGGGGAATCGCCACAGCAAGTGACATCAAGAACATGGTCCGGCCTGATATCTGAAATCAACTGTTCGGGTGGTTCCAACGCCGCTTCACCGGAAAGTATCTGGCAACGTTCGATTTCCGGGCACTCTCCGATTGCAACTCCCACAACGTTGTAACGACCAGCAAGTGCACGGGCAATATTCGCACCTGCAACAGATTCCACACCGTAAATTAGTAGCGTTCTCACGCGATAGCCTCCCTGCTAGATCCAAACGCCCTGGTCAGTTCCAGTGAATGCGTGCAACAGGCTCCGCCATTGCACTTCCGATATACTGCTCCCGGCGTTTCATGAATAAGTCCCCTCCATAGATCACCGCTGTATTCCAACCGGTTCTGATTCCATCTGCAAGACGAATCGAAACCAGGTCTGAAACACAACAGTCGATCATCCAGAAAAACTCCGGATAACCGGCTCGCGAGTATACACCCAGCTGTTGAAATTCACCAAGAGCAATTTGACGTTTTGTGATCGGCTCGAAACAAAATTCTGTTTCATCAAGAAAAACGTTGCTCCAAGATACGAGCATCGTTCTACTTGTAGCCAATTTTGATGTAATCGGTACTATCAAGAGGCATCGAAAACCTGATGCCACCGTCCTGAGTTCTTTCGAACTGAAGCCTCCCTTGATGGACGGATTCAATAGTTGCGACCGGAGCATTTGTTCGCAAACTGAATTTGACCTCTCGAAGTGGTTCCAGCGTGTAATTTGCAACTGGAATGATACTGGCTTTTTCCGCATGCAACAGAACAGCATCAACCAAAGGAACGCTGCAGGTAAGTGCCGGTTTTACCTGGGCAGTACGAACTGGTTGCAAAACAAGTTGGCGTACCGAGGCAGGATAATCCCAAGGATTGCGTGAGCGATCCAGCCGAGTTTCGACCGCGGGTTTCTTTACCTTCTGCTCGGAAAGAATGACTTCGGGAGCTGGGATGGACGTTCTGTTTTTTGCCAGTTCCTCCGCTGCTACAGCTGTTGCTTCTGCCTGCAAGGTTCGCCGGGCAACAATCGCTTTTTTGATGTAATCGAGAGCCGGTAGAAAACCAGCCGAATAAATGGTTCCGCGACCAACCCGTGCCCGGACAATGGCCGGAGTTCCATCCGCAAAAGTAGCCAGCACTTTAGCGCTGCCCCGCGGTTTCTGTTTTTGGCGAACCGACAGAACTTCCAGCGTTATGCCATCCGCTGTAACGGTATCTTTCGGTTGAAGAATATGAACGTAAGCCCCGGAATTATGGTATGGCTGCAAAGTTTCAAGAGGTTCACGCGCTACCGGCAACTGCGAATTGAATGATGAGAGTGGCCGGTTGAACTCATCGCGACTGGCTGCCCCCGCAGAAAGATAAAGCGTTCCCCCAGCTTGAACCCATCGAAGCAACTGCTCCGCAGCGGCTGCGGTCAGGTTTGGCCCTGAGAGGTAACAGACCTTGTAGTCCTGAAGCTGCCCCCGTTTGACTTGCCGTTCTGAGAGAAAATCGACAGGGATTTGCGCATGCGCCAGCGCCATCCAGTTGTGCATCCGATTGAAACCGAATGCGTGATTCCGTTTCAATGTCCAGATATCCGAGGAGGACGAATACAGGATCGCAACTTGTGCGGGTTCAGGTTTGGCGGAAAGAAGCAGATCTTCGTAAGCGCCAATTTCGCGGATCAGTTCCGCGTTTGCTTTCCATGTTTCCGGTTTGTTGTACCACAGATGACTTTTCCAGGGCGGGCCTCCTTCGTGAGAACTCCAACTGGGGCCGTAAGAAAAGTTTTTCCAGATACGCACCCCGCGGGCCGTTTCGCTGGCGGCTTTCAATTTGATATCCCACGGTTTGCGTCCCGCATGGGCGATGAGATAATGACCGATCAACTGCTGGCGATCTCGGGCCGCGGCCCGCATTAAATCGACATTATACGCGCCACATTGATAACTTGAGGAACCGTTCGCCCAATCTTCACTCCAAATCGCGTTTTGACGGTCATCATCAAGCAGTTCGAAATAATCGACCCCCTGTGAATAAAAATTGGCCGCGTAGGTTGCTCCATCGCTGAAATTGACCAACGTCGGCAATGTTCTGCCGAACGCTTTTTCGAGAATCACCCGCTGCGTAACCATGAAATCTCCCAGTGCCCGTGTGCGAAAACGCTGGGTATAATAATGCAACCCCGGGAACTGATCCCGCTGGCTTTCTACAACCGGTCGAACGGCATCCCAGTTATCAACAAGCAGATCCGCAGGTTTCTTTCCGATCTTTTTTAACCATTCGCGAAACGCTTTCTGATACGCTGTATCTATCACCACAAAGCTGGAAGGCTGGCCGGTCGGTTCGTCCATCAACATGCAGTAAACGATATCATCAACAGATTTCCCGCTCTGTTTGAATTCGGCTGCATTTGCCGCTGCTCGTGTTTTCATTTTTTCGATGTCCGGCTGGCAATACGAACGGTTCATCATGTACCAAACACCGTGGATATATGCCTTTTTCCGATTGCAGAATCCGAAATAATCGAGCGTTTTCCATTCCCTGTCGAAAACCGGTTGGTCAACCGAGACGCCGTACCCTCCGACAGATGCCGTTACAAAGAAAGGGAACCGCTTCGGCTTTTTACCGACCGTGGGCCAATCGTACTGATCGGCGATTTTTCCGGTCACGATCGCAAAATCCCTGTCTCGCATCAAACGACTGCGGTTTTCTTCAGTTGTCAAATCAGGCGGAACAATCACCACCAGCCCGTTCGGTTGGCAATCGGCCCGCATCGTTTTGATGACCGATTTTTCATTCGGCGCAGTCGCGAATTCCAATGTCGCAACCATTTCCACCGCTTTCTCGTAATACGTATGACGGATCGAAATATTCAGCGCAGCTCCGCTATCCTGATAAAGCATCGGTGTGATATTACACCACGCGGTCTGTTCCCCCCCCAGAAGATAATCCTCTTTTCTGTTTGGCCTTAATCCCGGATGAGCCCCGGCTTTGGAAAGATGAAAATGTTGATACCACGGATAATGATAATGGTCTGCAAAAACATGAACATAAACCGGCCTCTTGTAGACATCTCCCAGCGAGATCCTCAAAAAAGTCTGCGGGCCATATTCCAGGTGATTCGGCTTTAATGATGCATCACTGGTTAGCAGGAAACAATCGACATGACGAACATATCCAATACAGTTTTTGTTCGCCGTTTTGCTCAATTCAAGCTGCAACTCCCCCGCCGGCAGGTTGGCATCAACATAATCCCAGACGTATTGCCAGTCTCTGGTTTGGGGAAGAGGTTGCGTATCAAAATCTTTCGCAGCAAGCTGTTTTCCTTTTTGGGTAATAGCGACATGAAACGCCCCTCGCCAACGCTGATGATACAGATATCGAACCCACAAGCGATATTTCCCCGCTTCGGGAATTGAAATCCGTTTTGTCGCAACGGAGTTGACATCGCCAGTGGCTCCATGCAGCGTTTTCACACGGGAAGCAGAACGCGTTTGGCTGTTTTGAGCGACTTTCCATCCATCGGTGGGGGTGGAAAAAGTTTCCGCTTCGAAAAAGATCGGCTCTGCAGCACTAACTGGAACCGAGAACAACAACAACCAAAGCGTCAGGAACTTTTTCATCGATTCTATTTCCCGATGGCATAAAGATGCGTAAACGTGCGGAGATAAATTTTCCCGTCGCTGATGGCAGGAGTCGCGTTACAGGTTCCTTTGACTTCCAATTGATTACGGCTGATTTCTTCCAATCGATCCGGATTTGGCTTGAAGACGATTGTGGTTGTGTCTTGAGCGGTTGCGTAGAGGTAGTCTCCCGCTTTGACGATGCTCGCCCAGTAATTGCCGGTGCCCCGTTCCTTCCACATCACTTTGCCCGTTTGCGGATCGATGCAATCAAGAATACCTGGGCCGGCATTGGGACGATAAACGAATCCGTCCACTACCACAGCGCTGCCAATACTTTGCGGTTGATTCTCGACTCGCCAGATACGCTTCGTTTTCGTCACGTCTCCCTTGCCGCCCAATTGAATGGCCAGCGACGGTCCTTTATAGCCGCCAGTCACATAACAGATGTTGCCTGCAATGACAGCAGAAGAATAGGAAAGATCGCCCCGCTCATGATTCACTCCGTCACAATACCAAAGTATATTGCCATTATCGACATCATACGAGACGACACGGGTCGGCATGACGGAGATCAATTGCTTCGTATCAAGATAGGTCGTGATGATCGGCGTTGACCAAGAACCTTTGTATTTCCCGGCTGCGTTTTTATCGGGCGTGCCATCCTGTGGTTCGATCTGTTCCCAAATTGTTTTTCCTGTTTCCAGATCGAAGCAGGCGACCATCACTTTTTTCCCGGGACCGCTGTTGAGGTAAACTCGATCTCCATCGATCATCGGCGAAGTGCCGTATCCCCACATATGGCGGTACTCGCCCAGATCGCGTGACCAGACTTTATGTCCTTTCAGATCGTAACAATGCAGCCCCGCTGTTGCGTGCCAAACGACAACACGGTTCCCCTGAGCGGCTGGTGTTGTTCCGCAATAAGGGTTTGTTTTGTGTGTTGGCATTTTTTTGGAGAGGGTCACTGTCTGCTTCCAAAGCTGTTTTCCCGATTGGGCATCGAAGCAGATCAGTGATCGCTTTTTTCCATCTGCATCTTCAGCCGAATTGAGCAGAACTTTTCCATCGATGACAATGGGACTCCCATTTCCCGGGCGGGGAAGAGGCCTTTTCCAAAGGATGTTTTCGTCACCGTTCCATTGGGTCGGTGCAGAATCTTTCGTCACCCCGTTATGCCGAGGCCCCCGAAAGCCGGGCCAGTCTTCACTCTTGGCCATATTGTTCAATGAAAAACAGAGAACAACTATCAATACGATTCTTGACATCAGAAATCTTCCCATCGTGTCTACATTACCATTTCACAAGAGGTTTATTGGACATTCGGTAAGCTGTGCACGCAAACGGCGCACATGTTTCGACGAAGGTTCCAAACCATGCCATTCCCATTCTGCCCGCCTGAGATGACAAACGAGCGGGATGACAAACGAGTTTTTTACTTCAACGTAAACTCAGGAAGTTGCACCAACTCGCCCCCTTTTTCCGTCGATTGGTGTGCGCAGATCCCGACACAGGTCCAATTGGCGGATTGAACCGCATTGGGCCACGGATCACGACCTTCGACAAGGCTGGATACCATTTCATTGACCAGGTGCGGGTGAGAGCCTCCATGCCCTCCCCCTTGCACAAATGAGAGGTGTCCTTCATCCTCGATCGACTGGGTAAACTTTCGGATTTCTTCAGGGAGCAGGTGCGCGAAGTCGGGGACATCAATCAGCGATGGTATTTCCGGTTCCGGCTTTTTCGCTGTGTGTAAAACGTGTTTTTCTCCCTCAATCAACGTCCATTCAAAACTTTTTTTGGTTCCGTAGACATCGAAACTTTCGCGATATTGACGGGCGGTATCGTATAGAAAACGCCAGATGTGGGCAGCCAGATCGTGATCCTTGATTTTGATGTGGCAACTCTCGACAGCGTATTTATTCCCTGATTTTTCCCGGATATCGTCCCGCACTTTCCCTGAACCGAAACAGCTGACGTATTCAGCCCGTCCATTGACCAACCCCAGCACGGGACTGACGACATGAGTCGCATAGTGCATCGGAATCATCCGTTCCCAATAGTCGGGCCAACCATCCATATCCTGTGGATGCGAAGCCTGCATGTACTGAATGTCTCCCAATTCCCCTTTCTCGTACATTTCCTTGATGAAAAGGAACTCCCGACTATAAACGACAGTTTCGGCCATCATGTATTTCAAACCGGTATCAGCAACAAGCTGACAAATTTGATCACATTCTTCGATCGTGGTCGCCATCGGGACGGTGCACATCACATGTTTGCCCGCTTTAAGAGCCTCCATGCTCATCCACGCATGATCAGGAATCGGGCTGTTGATATGAACGAAATCGACCTGGGGATCGGCCAGGACTTTTTCGTAAGAGGTAAAGCGTTTTTCGATCCCGAACTGGTCGCCGATTTTGTTCAATTCGTTTTCATCACGACGAGAGATACCATACATCTCCGCTTGAGGGTGATGCTGATAGATCGGAATAAATTCCGCCCCGAATCCCAATCCCACAATGGCAACACGTACTGGACGGTCGTAAGACATGTTCAACTCCTCCTCTAGCAGGATTCTACACTTTTTCGATAATTAATTTCGATGCACGATCAGCATGCTTGTGTCGTCGTGACGTCCGACTCCCCGGGTGAACTTATGGCTGGCATTGAACAGGGCCTGAATGGTTTGTTCAAGTGAATTGTCGGCGGTTTTTTCAAGGATTTCAAAAATCCCGTCGATGCCAAATTCAATATGCGTTCCGTCTTCCTGATCGTGAAAGGCTTCTGCAAGGCCATCGGTATAAATTGTCAGTCGTGACGAGGGGGGAATTTTTATCTTCTGAGTCACGTACTCTGCGCCTTCCCAAATGCCGAGAGGCATCCCAACACCATCAGCGTCCCCCACTTCCTCAATCGTACCATCTTCCAGGCGTTGTAAAATAGGTAATGGGTGCCCTGCGGCAGCCCACTCAAAAGTATGTTTTTTGGGGTTCAGCACACCGTACAATAATGTGATGAAACCTCCGTCATCATTCACAATCGTCTGATTCGAAAGATTCTGGTTGATTTCCCGCACAAAATCGGAAGTCTTTCGATATCGTTTTGATGGAAACATCTGAATCAGCGTGTGTAACGTCATAATCGACATGCACGCCTTCATCCCGTGTCCGGAGGCATCGCCGACAATCAATGCGATGTTACCATCGGGCAAAGGTAATGCATTGTAATAATCCCCTCCGGCCATTGTCACTGGATGCCCACCGTAAACGCTGATCTCCGAAGGCTCGTATCGTCCCTGCACCCCATACCCCGAGGGCATTTCGAGCAGACGCGGTATAATCGATTCCTGCAATTTACGAACCGAATCGATCTCCTGACGGAGCTTTTCGGAAATCAGCCGCTCCCGTTCTGCGCGAACGGCATCGATTGCAGAAGATAAAGCTGCCTGTAACAGAAACATGTAGTCCTTGTTTTGATCCCGAATGACATAACTTCGCATGCCTGAAGTCAGGAAACGGGCGATACGATAAACATCGTTTTGTTCAACTGCCCCAACAACAGGGTGATCAGCCGAGAATTCCAGAAGTTTCTGAAACGCCTTGAATGCAGTATCGGAATCTGGCGAACCGGTGTTGATCAAGAAGGCATCCCAGGGAGGCCCCTGTTTGGCTGTTGCCAGAAACTCCTCCCAATCTGTCTTGATAACAACCTCGTTATCATCAACATTGAGATATAGCTGCAGCAGATCCACTTCTTCCTGTTTATCCCAGCCAACCAAGACTCGCATTTTGACCCGCCTATTGAAAAAATCGCACCGCCCCGTCTCTCATTCGCCCTCAACTCCTTGCGTTCCCAGTGAAAATAGTCGGGAATTACGACTGGAATATATGACTATGGTGACGTCCATCAGAGGAATCCGACCGCGAGAGGTGCATCGTCTGCCCGTTATCACAGCACCCAAGAACACAGCACTCAAGATCGTCAATCCTGAATCAACACGATCTCGACAGCATTTAGTTAAATCAATTTTGATGCGTCACCCCGTCTTCTTGCAAGCCCGCTGCCCCCCTTTTGTAACCCTTTCCTGTATTTTCCCAAAAACGAATTCATCCGCCGTCATGCGCAGGAGCAATCATGGTAACAATTGGATGTGTGTAGAATAGGCAAGATTCTACTGGCGTATTACGAAGAAATTTGAGGAAATCATCGCATTTTGGTCTGTATCAGTTGAAATTCAGAAACTGTTTCGTACTAATGAACCGTAGATGCTGTCTCTGCGTTATAAACGGTGGATGACGCATTCCGTCGGAAGAATGGATGGGCCATTTTGATTGTGCCGGCGGGTATAAGTGGGTCTCGAGTAATGACTTTCGAAGAAAGAGGATGGAAATGAATCTTGCACAAATGTGGAAAACCGGTTTGGCCGTAATGTTCGGCTTCACTTTGACACTCTCAACAATCGGCTGTAAACCTGCTGACAATGGCGGTGGAGGTGGTGGAGACGCCGCTCCTGCAGCCGCACCTGAAGGTGGCAGTGGCACCGAGGGAAGTGGCGAAGAAGCCCACGCTGAAGGCGACGGACACGATCACGCTGCTGAAGGTGACAAGAAAGCTGAAGGCGACAAAGCCGAAGCTCCTGCACCTGAAAAGAAAGCAGAGTAGTACCAACTATCGAATTGATGTTGAACGTCGTTCAGTGTTTTTTACTTGTAAAATGCCTGAAAGTGATGCACATCAAGAGCTGCTTGCAGTAGTAAGTAGTTGACGGGGTGCTCTGTCCCCGGAAAGAAAACAGCGAGCCGTACACAATCTGTTGTGTGCGGCTTGTTTTTTGATTCGACTTATTCTGAACGGAGGGGCGTCGTTGAAAACGTCTTCTCGAACTGTTGTTCTGCTCGGCCTGGTTCTCTTTCTGGTGAGTTTCTCTTCACCGGGAACAGGTTGCACCATTGAGGCTGCCGAGCCAATGACATGGCCCCGATTCGACGGACCGCAACATAACCGTATTTCGCGCGAAACCCGTTTCACTTTTCAATGGCCGCGGGATACCTCTTCGAATCCCGATCTTGCGAATTTGCCTCTTTGGACTTTGAACCACCTGAAAGGCGATTCTGCTCCGCTGGTATTCAACGACAAACTCTACCTTGCCTCAACACAGTCAGGACAGACTGGGGAGATGGGCCAGTCTCTTTCACACCAGATTTTCTGCTGGAATGTTCATGGTCGGGACCCCGAGTTTGTTTATCAATACTCAATGCCGGCGAAGGCAGATAATCCCCGGCGTGAGTACAGTCAACCACAAGTGCATCCAGAAGCGAAACAAGCACCGATCCTGGTTGGCGATCCCCTGTTACGACAATTATTTTCGCTCTCCAGCACAGGGGAACTTCATGCTCTTGATAGCGATTTGGGGCATCTACTCTGGAAAAAATCGTTGTCTCACATTGTCGGAATGCAAAGCGATCCGGTTTCCATTGCTCCCCCACTCATTTTTGAACAATGCCTGGTTATCCCGGTCAGCTGGAGTAACTCCGAACAAACAAAAACGACTAATTGGCTTGTTTCTCTGGATCGCAGAAATGGGCAGGTCATCTGGGCCATTCAAAGTGAGCAGTCAACGCTTCCCGAAACCTTGCCCGCTGCAATCTCCGCGGTCTATCGCCATCAGGTAGTCGCGATTGCCCAACTGGAACCGGGTGTCGTCCGTCTTGTTCAAGTGAGAACAGGCAAGCCCGTAGCCATGTGCAAACTCTCCGATCCACAGGCATCGGTTCGAGAGCTGCTTTTTGAGTCGGAGCGTCTCGCCGTCCTGTCCGAAAAATCCCGAAAACAACCCGAGAACACTGAAAACCCGGACGCGATCGAGTGGTGGATCGACCTGTTTGATCTCCCTCCCGGAATGGATCCCTCCTCTTCAGGATCAAATATTTCGACTGGAGTACATAAAAACGAAATCAAGGCAGCGACACGGATTCGCCCAGACGCTTCCCTGATGACCACGGCTCTGCTTCATGAAAAAAGATTGTACACTTTCAACACGGAAAGCCTGCTTTGCGAATACGAGATTCCATCGGGAAAAAAACTATCGGAATTGGTGTTGGATGAAGTCCCTCTGACTCCGCCAGTGATGAAAACTGAAAAGGGTGTCGGAAATGTCGACGTTTCGGTAAACGACAGAAAAAAAGAACCGGCGTTCCCTCATCTCATCTTTGCTGATCAGCAATTGCTGGCGACATCAACAGGCGGACACTGGTGTTCTCTGGACGTCAAGAGCGATGGCGATGAACCTGCCATGAGAATCAGATCTTGTCAAAAGGTCAAACCTGTTCTTGCAATTCCGGTTCTTTCCAAAGGCAGGATCTATATTCGCCAGTTGAATGAGCTTGCCGCGATCGGCCCGATTGACAACACCAGCGCGGCATCGGAAATTCTCGAACCTTTATCGATTCTGGCGAAAGAAAAGGAATCCTCAAGACCGGGCGGGATAATCCTTTCACCCGGTATGCAGGTTTTAAGGACTGGCTGGAAGCAAAAACTTCAGGTACAGCTCTACAATGACCGTGGTTTCTTCCTGCGATTGGTCAAACCGGATGAGATCCAGTGGAGCAAACCACGCTTGGGAAAACTTGAAAAAAAGACGGGAACCTATTTTGCTCCAGCTTTCCTTCCGGGAGGTGCAAAAAGAAAAGAGATCGAGATCAGGGCGACATACAACACATTTTCTGCCCGGGCAGTCATCCGCATCGATCAATAATTCGCACCAATGTGCATGTGCATAAAAAGGATTGATCTACCCGAAAAGTTTACTGATGACTTCTCCCTCATCGAGCAGATTATATGGACGGCCCAATTTATCGGTTGCTTCCAGATTGTGAATTCCCATCGAGTGATAGACGGTCTTGGTGATGTCTGCCGGCGTCACACGATCTGTTTCCGGATACTCAGCCCGTTTGTCACTCGAACCGTAGGTCTGTCCACCACGGATGCCTCCACCCGCCAAAATATCTGTCAAACAATGCGTCCAATGGTCTCGACCGGCTCCAGCAGTGCCGCCGCTGCGTGGATCGCCGATTTTTGGCTTGCGTCCCATTTCACTGGTAACCAAAATCAATGTTTCATCCAACATGCCACGATTGGAAAGATCCTCGACTAACGCAGAAAAGCAGCGATCGAATTCGGGCATCAGGTTTTCCTGCAAGCATTTGAAGTTGTTGCTATGCGTATCCCACCCGCCCGCGCTGGCACATTTCCTGGCCAGCTTCCGGGCATCTTCTTTCCAGAAAACCGTAATGAATGGAACTCCCACTTCCGCCAGTCTTCTGGCCAGCAGCAAACTCATTCCGTTGATCGACTGGCCATATCTTTCGCGTATTGCCAGCGGTTCCTGTGAAACATCAAAGGCCCTGGTCGCCCCGGAAGACATCAACAGGGAAATCGCTCTTTCCTGATGTTTCTTCAGCGTTGCCCCTTTCACCTCGTTTTCAAGAAGCCGGCGAGCCGCATCGATTTCCCGAAGCAGCGAGTACCGATCGCTCAGCCGATCCGCGGTAATGTCCCCTTCAAGAACAAGCGAAGGGGCTTGAAAACTTAACGGCTTTTGCGGATTCCCATTGACGTAAAGCGGATCATACTCGACACCAATGCGAGCCGCGAACTGACCGGGCCGGGTGTATGGCGCTTTGCTCGGCTTGTGAGGCAACGTAATCGCATTGGGGAGCACCGCATTGGGTTTCGTTCGGGAGGCAACAACCGATCCCATGAACGGCCAGTCATCGGGGAACGGCGTCCGATTGTTTCCCAATCGAACGAATGACTGATCGGGAACATGCCCGGTCAAATTGTAATAGTATCCGGCATGATGATCGTTCGTATTGACCGTCGCTCCGACACTGTTCACCACCGCCAGGTGATGAGCCTGTTTCGCGAGCATTGGGAGATGCTCACACAGCCGCACGCCGGGCGCAGAAGTTTCAATCGGTAGAAACGGCCCTCGAAAATCAGCTGGCGCATCCGGTTTCATATCCCACATATCGATATGCGAGGCACCGCCGCACAGAAAAAACAGAATGGTCGACTTTGCCTTCGCAGTTGAACTGGCAGCAACGGCATCTGGTTGTCCCAAGGCAAATCCAGCCAATCCGCAACTCGATGCCACCAAAAACGCGCGGCGTGAAACTGCTGAAGAGTTCGCCAAAGATCGAAGATTCATAGGATACGTTTCCCGAGAAAGAAAGCAAACCGGGCCAACTCCGTTTCATCACAGCACCACCACGCCATCGCTTTAACCCGTCGCTTTAACAGAACGCAATCCAACGTAAGCGTGTTATATTGAACTGAAATTATACTGAATTGAATCCAGTCTTACTGAAAAAGCACACCTTGATTCACGTCACTCATATCAATTCTGCCAGTGGGGCGGCATCATCTTCAACAAGGTATTGCGGGCGACCGTTCAAATCATTGATGGTTGTTGTCCTGGTGTCGATTCCCATGTTGTAATACAGCGTCGAAAACAGCTCCGGGAAGGTGACGGGGCGTTTAATGGCTTCGCCGCCGAGCCTGTCAGTTTCACCGATAACCTGTCCGGTTTTCATTCCACCGCCAAAGAGAAACGCAGAATTCACACGAGGCCAATGATCACGCCCTACCTGAGAACTGATCTTCGGTGTGCGTCCGAATTCCCCCCAAATCGCAACGGTGCAATCATCCGCCATGCCCCGTTCATGCAGGTCTTCAATCAAGGCGCTGACACACTGATCAAACACAGGGAAATCGATCGCCTCACGTTTGAAGATGGAATTGGAATGATTTTTGCCGCCGCCATGCCAATCCCATTTGCTGTAATTGAGTGTAACGACACGCGCTCCCGCTTCGATCAATCGGCGAGCCACCAATAAACTTTGAGGGACACGGGGAGCCCCATTGCCATCCATGTGAATTTTGGGATCGCCTGTCCCGTACCGCTTCACAATCTCGGGATCTTCTTTGGAAAGATCGAGGGCTTCAGCCAGTTTTGAAGAAGTCAAAACACCCATCGCCTGCTGATTGAAAGTGTCCAGCCCGTCCATCATGCCGGACGCATCCGCCTGACGCTTGAATTGATCGAGACTCGTTAACAATTCTTTTCGATTCCCGAGCCGTTCCAGCGTAATTCCATTGAGAACCATATCCTGCCTGGTGTCTCCGAGTGGCCGGAATGGAGATTGCGACACGCCCAGAAACCCGGGACCAGGTTCATTATAGGGACCGTGCGTGCAAGGGTAACACAAACTGACAAACGGCGGCGCGGTTCGATCAACCGCTCCTTGCAGTTTGGAAATTGTGGAGCCGAATTGTGGCCAACCGCCGCCCGGTTTCGGCTTTTTCGGATCGTGACCGTTGAAACACTGAATCGCATCGTGACCACTTTGCGAGCCGACAATCGAACGCACGATGACAGCTTTGTCCATCAGCCTTGCCAAAAGCGGAAACGCCTCACAAATTTCAATGCCGGGAACATTCGTCTGAATTGGTCGCCACAGTCCTGCAATTTCCTTTGGGGCGTTCGGTTTCAGATCGAACATATCTTGATGCGGAGGCCCCCCAACAAGATAGATCATAATGACCGATTTATGCTTGGGAATCTTTCCCGCTGACTCAGCCGCCAGCAATTGAGGCAAATTCAAACCGGCCAGCCCGAGACCTCCCCCGATCCGAAGAAAGTTGCGACGGGATAGCCCATCGCACAACTCGCCCTCAGTCTGTTGCCCTCCCCAAATTGTCAACATAACCAAACGCCTCTCATTTGGGAAAATCGTAATCTATTCGCACTGAAGCCCCCGACAGTTATCGATAGTCGAGGCAGTCTTCCACCCATCGAATTATACAACAGGCAAATCCGGAAATGGAACCCGAATCACTCCATCCCGGGGAGTTTTGAACGACGCGAGTTTTGCACGAGTCTCTCAAACCTCATCCCGACTGCCACGATTCCGGCGAACCGGACACACCAGATGATGCAGGATACCTGAACTCCCTCCTAATCTGCCGCTTCTTTTTTAACACTTCTGCTATTTCGATATGCCTGCAGTCAACTCTCTCTCGCCTGGTTTGCCTGGCGAACCGGCACCTGAACAGATGCAAGCTAACTCAACAAGCCTGCGATCGGGCTTCCCTCGTTGGCAACTCGAAAAGGACGACCGTTAGGAGCCACAATTTCTTCGTTGAGTGGCAATCCCATTGCTGAGGCAATCGTGGCATTGAAATCTTCAACGGCGACTGGATCATCATCGGCATACTTGCCTTCTTCGTCTGAGGAACCGTAGAACTGCCCCGTTTTAATTCCCGCCCCCGCCAAAACGCTGGAAAAGGCAGCAGGGTGGTGGTCACGACCGGCATTCTGGTTAATTTTGGGAGAACGACCAAATTCGGTGGTAAGAACAACCATCGTTTCTTTTAGAAGCCCCCGTTGATCCAGGTCTTTCAGCAGAGCTGTCATTGCTTTATCCAGCACGCCAAGTCGATCGGGAAGGCGATTGTAGATATCGGTGTGCATATCCCAACCGCCGTAGGTGACCTCGACAAAACGGACATTTTTTTCCACCAGCCGACGGGCAAGCAGGCAACCTTGACCAAAACGATCCCTGCCATATTCATCACGGACTTCCTTCTTTTCTTCATTGAGATCAAAAACTTTCAACTCATCGCTGGAAATCAATCCTGTTGCCTGCTGATAAAACTCGTTATACGCTTCAACTTTGGATTGCTTGTATTTCGCCTGAAAAGATTTGTCAAATTTACTGATCAGGTCCAGGCGGCGATGAAATGATTCCTCTGTCAGATAGTCAGGCGCTTTCGTGTTTTCCAATCCACGAATAGGATCGCCTACCGGAAGCGGACTGGTAGAGGGAGGAAGGTATCCATTACCCGGGTGCCTTGCCTCTCCCCCGATGATAACATTATCGGGAAGCAACTTGTTTCGTTTACCCTGCAAGTGCATCGCCATCGCTCCCAGATGCGGATGCCGGATCGTTGCAATCCGCTTATAGCTGGTGCGCATCAAATAGCGAGCCCCTTCATGGTCGGCTGTTTCAGTATGCATGGAACGAATCACGGCCAACTTGTCAGCCTGGCTTGCCAAACCTGGCAACAGGGAACCAAACTGCATTCCCGGCACATTCGTCTTGATTCCCTTGGTCTCTCCTTGAACTGAGGAACCTGGTTTCAAATCAAACGTATCCAGGTGGGTCATCGCACCGGTCATAAACAGATAAATGACATTTTTCGCCTTTGCTGTTGATTTTCCAGCAGGGGCGGCAAGGAGTGAATCAGAAAGCAGAGGCAACGAGGAAACCCCCAGGCAGGCCTTGGCCGCATACTCCATGAAATTGCGACGGGATACTTCGTAACCGGAACCGGTCATTTTTTTCAACATAATAAGTTTGCCCTTACAACTGATCGGTTATTTTATAATGAACGATTATACCTGGATGCGACGTTTCATAAGAGAGTGGAATAACAGGATTATTGCACGAACAGAAATTCTCGCGTATTCACCAGGGCCCAGACGACATTGCCATAACCGGCTGCGCCATTTTCCCTGACCTCCTGCAGCGCGATCTTTTTCTCCTCTTCGTTGGGAAAACGGCTCAGAATGGAAAGAAAAATTGTATCAACGCGATCCTCGGGAGTTTTTTTGGCCTGGACATTCGCGACCAGACTCGAATTTTTGTGTAGCAGCAAATGAGTCAACGGCCCATTGAACATCTGCAGGATTTGTGGAACAGAACCATCATCATAGTTCCCCTGGATTGTTTCCCGGTCGGACTGACCAAACTGCCTCAAAAAATGCGAAGGAGGCACCGGCTGCGGTAGCTCGGACGCCCTGACCAGCAACAAATTCTGATGCTTGAATTTTTTGTCTCTCGCGTTTCGGAATTTGTAAGAGGTAACCCGGCGAAGTTCCTTGTCCCGAGCGAAAACTTCCTCCGGTGTGACGCTGGCCAGGTCGATATTGAGCAGATTCGCCTGCACGAAAGCAGGCTCGCGCTGATACTCTTTGGGAGGCGTAACAGCAATATTGATGAAGGAATCCCAAACCTGTTCGGGAGTCATTCGGCGAAGAATCGGCCCCGGAAAGTGGTAATCGGTTCCCAATTCGTTTTCTACCAATGTTGCCTCTCTTTGGTACGTTTTCGTATTGTAGATGATGCGCATAAACTCCTTCATATCGAAATCCAGCCGGTGCATTTCCGAAACAAGAAAATCGAGCAATTCCGGGTTCGTGGCGACGGTGTCATCTTTCATATCATCGACCGGTTCAATAAGCCCCAAACCGAAGGCACGCTTCCAAAGACGGTTGACAATCGTCTTG
>JALTOP010000255.1 GCA_027000105.1 Planctomycetaceae bacterium
ATTTCATTCAATTTTTTGTCGACTGACGGCACTGTTCCATTCTTTCTAACCCATATGATTTGTTCCAGTGCCCATGCCTGGTATTTTTCCCTTCGTTTTTCCTCCTTTTTCTGTAATACCTCAATCTGTTTTTTATTGTCTTTTGTGAGATCATCGCATAGTTTTGAAAGCTGTTGCAACTCTTTTTCGAACGCCGAGGTTTCTTTATCCAGTAGCAGTTCAATTCGCAGGGCATTGGCGGACTGGAATAGCTGGTTATCCGCTTCCAGTTTATCTGTTGGGCTCTCAAGGGAAAGAATTTGCTTTTTCTGAGATTCTAACTGCCGTAGTACTCTAATAATTTTGATGCGTCTCAATGCAATATCGATCTGTTTAAGAGCTTTTTTTGTCTCACCTCCAGGTTGTATGTCACTTCTTTTCAATTGAGTAATTATCAAAAAAAAATCATTCGAGGCCTTATCGAGATCATTTGGTATAGAACTTTCAAAACCGGCGAGTTGTTCTTCTGCTTTGATTAATATCAGGCTATGGACATCTTTTCCTATTTTTTTCTGATGCTCGATGAGAAGATTTCTTAACTCCTCCTTGATATCAGGAATTTCATCAGCGAGGATTGCCTCTCCGTCATCCAAAAGATCCAGAGCATCTGCGATGAAAGACGTACCCTTGTCACCGGGTCCTTTATTACCTGCACTTTCTAACCACAAAGAAGATCTCGCAAGCCAATTCATAGCAGTAAGATTCCAGTTCATTGCAACAAGCTTTTTCACGAGGGCAAGTTGAACCTGTGGGGTCATTGCCTCATTCAATTTATTAAATCGATTGATGAATCTTTCTGTTTCTTCGGGTGTTGGAATGTGCTGTAGTGCCTCTTCTACTTTTGCTTCCAAATCCGCAAGCTCGTGATTCTGCTCACTTGACGGGGATTTCATATTCTCATCTGAGCTGAAATTATTAGCCAGTTTGTCCAATTTCTTGCTGATATTATCGCACTTTTGCAGTAATTTGGATGGCAGCTGACCCGAATCTCCTGTCGATTCACGATATGAACCGTCACAGCCAAGCGTAAAAAAAAGTAAGAACAGTATTAGAAGAGTAGTGCCACGCATAGATACATCCATTTCGAAATCTCCTTTACATATGTCACATCAAAGTAGCCTTATGCATGCAGTGTACAAACAAAGCGCACTATTGTCAACTAATAGCTGATGTTGCATGCTCCTGAGAGCCAGGGCAATCGCATAAAATGTATCGGGTTTGCCGTCAAATATTGCAATAATTTATTGAAACCCCAACTGGTCTTTACTTCGTTTTAGTCTCATGCCCAGTTTTTCTCTTCTGTCCCGTTCCCCAAAAAATCCCGAAGGTTGTAGAAAGAGCGCTCCGCTTTTCTTCCCGATGAAGGCTCGTCATGACAGCGAAGACCCCATCGTCACAGGCGGGCCACAGTGTTTCTTACGGAACTGTAATTATGAGGTTGTCGAAATGCATTGTCTGACCGAATGTCACAAGAGAAAGTTTGTCTTTTGTTTGATGGGCAATCCCCTCCGATTTCAGTTCGCTGATTTTTTTCCCATCGACAAACAGCGTCATACGATCGCCCTGTATGCGGATCAGAAGATGGTACCACTTTCCCTGTTCAAAGTTGGCCTGGGTAATGGTCTGTTTCGTTTTGAGTAACGCTTCGGTTTTGACATCCAGCCTTCCGGCCCTTCTCGCTTCAAAAATACCGTTTTTGAAAACGCCTGTTTTTCCATCCCGCAGTGTAACCTTTTTGGGAGTCACAATCGCCCTGCAAATATGCCCGGCGTGCGAACCTTTGAATTTGTGCTCGTTGAAGGCAACGACAAACAGTGGGCTGCCGGAAAACTGGAAATCGAGCGAGACTTCCACGTCGGAATAAGGTTCTGTCCGCACCGAATCAACCGCGTTGTGATCCGCATCTTTCGGTTTCAAACCGACAAGTACACCATTTTCTATCCTTGAGCCGCTTTTGTACCCCTTCCAGGCATCACTTAAACCTGGCGAGGAAAAATCGTCCGAGAAAACCACTTTTTCAAATCGGGGTTTCCCGGATTCCCCTGCGGTTGCATCTTCTGCGGTTGCACTGAGCACAGAAAATGCAGTAACGAGAGGGAAAACAAACTGTAAAACATGATGCGACTTTGATGAGATCATTTTACTCCCGCTTTCTTCTTTGGGCGAAACATTCCAGTACGAGTTCCAGTATGAATGTATGATAATCTGCCAGCGGGTATAAAAAAACACGAGAACCTGTTTTGAACGACAGATTCCCGTGTCTGATTTTCAGTTTCAAATCGGTTTCAAAAAACCTTATTTGGCGTTTTCCAGATTATCTGGAACGGGCACAGGAGGCTTTTCAGAAGGAGCGACCCGATTCGACTGGTGGGCGTTTCCACTTCCCTGGCAGGAACTGCAACCGCCATTTGTGTTACCGCAAGGATCGCTGCAGACTGTCACAGGTACCAATCTGCAAACTTCATAAGCAACCTGGCGAGGCACCAACTTGCTTACCATCCTTGTGCAGGTGTAAGTTTCCTGACGTGGCACACAGCGAACCACCTTGCGGGTCACCGTATAAGGTACCTGTTTGGCAACACAGTAAGGTATTTCGCGTGTCTTTTCCTCGCAGACCATTTTACAGGTTCTCACCGGAATACGACAGACTTTTTCTTCGCAAACAATTTTGCAGGTGCGAACAGGAATCTTTTCTGTTTTCGTTTCGGTCACCCATCGACAAACACGAACAGGGACAGACTCAGAAACGACTTCCCGATGCATTCTGGTTACCTGGACAGGGACATTTTCGACAATCCTTTCGGGAACAACCCGGCACACCTGAACCGGACAGGATTGTTGAACGACCTGAGGCACATAGCGCGTCACTGGAATGCACTGCTCAACGATGTTCGGACACCAGACACGACGCTGAATAGTTATGCCGGGGCAGCGAACCATGCAAATACGAACACGGCCACAAGGATCGCAAACGCGGCGGGGAACAAGCCGTCCCGGAAGGGTAACCGGCTGACAGACCCATCGCCCACAATCCCGACGAACTTTGCGATAAGTTGTGACAGGACGCATCACTGTGTAACAACGTGTCTGGTTGATTGTTTCAGTTACCGTGCGGTTGACAATCCGGCAAACCTGTCGCTGAACCGTTTCTGTTACTGGACGGCAGACAACCCGCTGAACCTGTCGCTGACTTGTCTCCCAAACAGGACGACGTACCTGATAGGTTCGCACCTGCTCCGACGTTTCAAAAACAGGTTTCCTGACTGTATAACGATGCTCTCGATAGCTCGTTTCAAAAACGGGACGTTGAACGGTGTACTTTTCCGTTCGCACCATCTGCTGATACTCTGTACGGTAACAGGTTTCCTGAACGTCTTCACAGACGGTGTCGTAGACCGTTCTACAGACTGTGTACTGTTGAGGTTCGCAGACCCTGTCATAAACGGTGCGATAGCAGGTCTGTCTCTGAACCTTACAAGTGGTGTAACAGGAAATTGGCCGACAGGAGACCGTAGGGCAGCAGTTGTAATTACACGCTCCACACAGCCCGGCCGCAAACACCTCCCCAGCTGACACAACTGTGATAAACACAGCAAGCACAGCAATAAACTTCTTCATTGTTCGTTTCCCCCCCGTTGTCATGTTGCTTTTTCTCTGAATTGAGAGAACTCGTGTTGCTCGTCTAACTCTCACATCCTGTATAACCTGTCCCGACTCCATTACACCGGCAAGCACGGCACGATGCAAACATCTCTTGGCCCAACTGATATATTTTGAACAAACTCGTCCCATCATGCGGGTTCTCATTATAACGTACTATAAGGGAGATGGGAAGCATAAGCAAATTTGCGAATATAGGGGAATTTTTCCGGTTTCCATTCAATTCTGCCTTCACGATCCCTACAAATTAACAGAGAGATTGATTCAAGCGGGAAGTAGCAATACCGCAGGATAAATGCAAAACCGACGGTGCCCCTCATGTTCTCTACAGATCAATCCAGTCAGAGTTTTGCTCGGGCAGGAATTATTTGATAAAAAATGTTTGATGATAGTGACCGGATTGAATGATACGACAGTCGCATTTTGGTTGTGGTTTCGGTTATGCTGGAGGGGAAGCTGAAATGCTCATCCTGAAGTCTGCATCTGGTTCATAGGCATAAAACAGAAAGAGAAAAAATGAACACACGAGCACATATGGAAAGGCGTCATTTTCTACAGGGTACTGCTGCAATGCTCGGATCGGCAGCCGTTATGGGAGCGAATTCACTGAGCGGCCTGGCTTCGATTCCCAGGCCAACCACGCTAAAAGGTCGACTTTTCAAAACATTGAAAATTGGAATGGTGGGCGTACCCGGCACTCTGACGGACAAATTCAGAGCTGCCAAAGAAGCAGGTTTTGATGGCATCGAAATGCATGCCCCCGGTGCCAATGTCGAGGAAGTGAAAAAAGCGATTGCGGAAACAGGCTTACCGGTTGATGGAACCGTCAACTCCGGGCATTGGAGTGTTCGCCACACCGATCCAAGTG
>JALTOP010000256.1 GCA_027000105.1 Planctomycetaceae bacterium
ATCTTGTCATGATTGCCTGAATCTGCGATATCAGCATCATGTCGATCAAGATTAACAAATCGTGGCTGAGCGAACAAACCGATGAAGTCCAAAGTGTCATCGGAATGCTGCTGGAGCATATCAAAAAGCAGGACGAGCGAATCGCCGGGTGCCCCGGTTGGTGTTTGGGTGCCACGGCTCTGTGAGCCGTGGGGGCGGGCGGTGACAGCTTGCTGAAAGAAACAGATACAGAAATCAGCATTCGGATAACGAAACCGCCGTGGCTGTTTGGGAAGCAGAGGAGAGTTCTGCTTCTTCTGCCTATAACGCAGCGATTAGCGCAGACACTACTGAATACGAAACAATAACGGCAGATGCTTGGGCCATTTACGAGAAAGACGTGGCGATCGCTGATGCCGAATGGAATGCCAAAGAAGCAGATGCTTCTGCTGTGTACGATTCAGAAATGCAAGCAGCTCTGGCCAAGTGGGAGTCTCGGGAACTTTCTGCCAGAACAGCCTTCAACACCGACGAAGCGACTGCTTCAGCCCGATGGGATCAAACAGAACAAGCCGCTTTTCTTGCTTATGATGAAGCCATCCAGGCGGCCGCAGAAGCTTGGAATACCGCCGAGCAAACCGCATGGAACATTTACACAACAATCGAAGCCGAAGCCGCCGCAGAATGGGAAAGCGAAACAACCCTTGCCCTGACAACGTATGAAACAAAAATGCAAGATGCCGAGACGCAATGGAAGGAAATCGAAAGTACTGCATGGCATACTTTCACGAGTAATGAGTCAGAAACTAATGTTGCTTCATTTAGTTCACCAGAATCAGCTAACAATTCTTCTGGAAGCTCGTCATCGAGCGGATCAAGTTCAGGAAAATCAACAGGGTCTAGCAGTAGCTCTAACCACAGCAGGAGGACATGGGGGTCTTGGATTTATCAAGCGTTTGGGGGAGTTGTTGAAATAGGGCCTATTGATGCATACAATGCCGCGATGGGATTTGTAGCAAATGACGCGCGAGCATTTGCAAATAAAAATGGTAAAAATGAACGAGAAGTTAATGCTTTAAGGCACACCCATTGGCAAGCAATGCTAACGGTTTTACACGGTAAAGACTCTGCAGAAGAAGTTGGATACCTTCATGAACATGGACAAAATGGCTCACCTGATTCAATTACAGATGAACACAATAATGTTGTGGGCAGAAAAACGGCGAAAAAGTGTTGAAGGAATTTGGTGGATCATATAATTCTTCACGGCACACTGATATAAGGGCTCGTATTGAAGAAATAGCACTGGAGGCTTTGAAAAATAATGAACTCATAAAATCCAATACTGATCCTCGCATCGAAGAAAAGTCAGGGTGGATTCAATAATAAGCCCCGGCTGCGTCATAACGTATGTCTATTAACATTTATTATTTTATTCTTCAAAAAGCTATTCTCATGAAAAGTAAATTATTAGCCATATTCATTGTGATCCCAGTTGTCATACTTTTTTTCTTGGGGGGATATCTCTACCTGCAAATTCGCAATGGGCAAAGTGCATTTTCTTTTGAACCGAATTCAAGGCAAGCGGATAAGGCGAAAGGACAAGCTTTGCCCATCATCGTTGCGATTGACCAATACTATCTCAAACATGGTAAATATCCTCCAAGTATTCAGGCATTAGTCCCAAATGAACTCAACGATACCCCTGCCCCTCCAATTTACGGATACCCCTCTTGGATCTATTTTCAAGGAGGTGCTGATGAGGAATGCTCCATCGGTTTTGGTGCTAAAGGTGGATATCCAGCATGTCACTATAGCCTAAAGTTAAAAGAATGGTACGTAGACAATTAAAACTTAAAATGAGTTCATGTTTCAGCAGAAACAATTGCCCGCGACGATATCACCGCCAAATTGTCAGACTTGGAAACAGCCTGGAAAACAGCCGAGCAAATTGCCTGGGTGGCTTACTCACCGAATGATGATCTCACCGCCGGCGCTGCCGATGCAAGTGATGTATCTGCTTACGACGATATCGCCGCAACGTGGATGAATGATACAAACGCGGGGGATACAACCGCCACGAATACTACCACTACCACGGCAGATTCCAATCTGGTAGCATTCGCGGGGGTGTCTCGGCCGTCTGGTTCACGAAGAACCTGGAGTGACTTTTGGGATGGGGTGCAAGATACTTTAGGTGTTTTTGGGCTGTATCCCGGCGCTGGTATTGTGCCAGATGGGATCAATACGGTTATCTCCGTCGGGCGAGGCCGCTGGGGCGATGCCGGCATGAACCTCGCGGCAATGGTTCCCCTTTTCGGACAATTTAGCAAAGGCGGACAACTACTTAACAAAGGAAGAAAATTAGCAGCCAAGGGAGGTAGTCTACTTGCAAATACTGGTAGGAAAGCGAATAAAATTATCCCGAAGAAGGGATTCCTTCGAGATTTTGCAACAAAGAACACGAAAAACTGGAGCGCGATATTCAATTCTGAAGGAGAGGCTAGAGCTCTTGCACGTCAGAAGTTGGGACGCAATCCAATTGAATTTGAACCGGGGAAATGGCGAAGCGCAGATGGAAAGCGGCAGTACCGAGCGAAACCAGTAGATTTAGCTGATCGGCACATCCATCTTGAGGAATTAAATCCGGAAACTGGCGAAGTTTTCCAGAACATTCACTTACGATGGTCGAAAGGAACAGGAAGATGAAACAGCGATTTGCCGCAGTCATTGAGATGTCGTCAGTCGGCAAACAAAATGAATATATTGTGAAGCTACGTATTCCGACTGGTTCACAAGCAGGATTTACACTGGCACTTGTAATGCTAAGGTATATGGTAGTCGAGGCGATTGTGATTCATGATCCGGATAACGCACACAGCCAGTTGGTTGAGATTCGGTATGATTCACGGCACCAAGTCTCAACCCCAACTTTCGCCTTCGATAATCGACTTGTACTGAACCTCACGGATCGGGATATTGACTACTGGCTTATCTTTTTCTTGCGCTATTGTCGAGATGGCATTGCGGAGGTTGATCATTTGGATGTGGAACTTGATTCGGAGTCGGGTGATGATACTCGACTATCGATCATAGTAGCTGTAGAAAACTCTCAACCTTCTGTTCCAGGAGATGAAGCACGCCGACTCCTTGGGTTATGATATAAAACAAAGGAGTTGGGCGGAATTCCAAGATCAGCAACGCCTACTAAACGAGGAAAGTATGGGAAGGGAACCAAGTGGTGGGAATACACTGACGCAAAGGGGAATCGTAAGATTGTAGTAGAACATCCAGATGGTTCTGTTCATGTAGGCAGACCGAAACCACAATCGCAACACTTGGATGGAAACGGGCCACCAAAATACTATCCAGAACCAGGAACAAGGCATGTTGGTGAATGACATGTATAAAAGTCGAAAAGAGATCATTCAAAGACGCCAAACAGGAAGAACATTACTCCCTGTTTGGGTTAGGAAAATGGAAGGGATTTGCAGAAAACGAATTACTGCTGCCGACTTTATTGGCCTTGAGGAAACCGAATTTTTACGGGATTCCTTCTTTGATAAGGTACGTAATTCTGATCAATCTCTTTTTTACTTGAAAAAAGATTTCAATAAAATCACTCGCCAACTAAAGGCAATCGAAAAACAATTGGGTTCTCAATCGATCATACTTTTTCACAGTAACGATAAATTTATCGGTGCGTTGCGTGTCAACAGTCACTGCGTGTTAGAGAACGTTGAAAAAGTATGGGCACTTGTGGAGGAAGATTTTTCAATCGCTACAGAAGATTTAAAAAGCGGCCTTTGCTTGGAAGAAAACTACTATGACCGAGAAGGGAATTTCTTTCCAGACGGTCTATACGAGTTAACCATCTGGGGATGGTCTGTGCAACGCGATTGCCCATCCAGTCAAAACGATTGATGCCATCAAGGAGGACATAGTTGAAAAGTCTCGCACAACGTGAGGATTGGGATACTTGTTTGGCGACGCTTTCATCGGAGCCGCCACCGGAGCAACATTGAAGACTGCGAAGGAATCGGCTACGGTCTCGAAATTCGCTAACAAAGTCAAGAAAGGCCAGGGCAATCGCATGAATTGGCACGGCAATTGCATTGTAGCAGGATCGGTGTTTGAGACCAGTACGGTCTCGTTATGCGCAGGGATATTTGCAACTTTAGCCGGAGCCTTTTGTAATGTTTACCGAGCCATTGTCATTTTTACTTTTCCTCGATGAAATTCCTGATCCCCGTCAGGATGCCAAAGTCCTCTACCTGTTGCCCGAGATGATTTTTCTGGCGATGTGCGGAGCCGTCGCCAATTGCGATACCTGGACCGAGATCGAACAATACTGCAACGAACACCTCGACGAATTCCGTAACTACATACCGCTGACCAACGGCGTCCCCTCTTACGACACATTCAGCCGGGTCTTTTCGAGACTCGATCCGGTCGCCTTTTCAGAATGCCTGATCAGGTGGGTTGATCAACTCCAGTTGAGTATGGAAGGTCAGGGCATCCACATTGATGGCAAGGTGCTTCGTCGCAGCTTTGACAAGGCGGCGGGCA
>JALTOP010000257.1 GCA_027000105.1 Planctomycetaceae bacterium
TATCTTTGTCCGGGGAACATCGTCGTTTCCGGGGACAAAGCAGCCTGTGAACAGGCCGTTACACTGGCTGAACAGGCAGGTGGGCGGGCGGTTCCTCTTAAAGTCGCCGGTGCTTTTCACACTCCCGTTATGAATTCCGCAACGGAAAAACTGGCGGATGCGCTGGAAAATGTGACCGTCAACTCTCCTGAAATTCCCGTTGTCTCCAATGTCGATGCCAAACCGCACAACGACCCTGCCGAAATCCGCGATATCCTTGTCAAACAGGTTGTCTGCCCGGTTCGCTGGGAAGACTCCATGAACTACCTGCTCGAAACGGGAATCGATCAATTCTGCGAGGTCGGGCCGGGAAAAGTGCTGAAAGGCTTGATGAAGCGGATCAGCCGAAAAACCCCCTTCGACAACTTCAACGACGATACGCTGAGCGACTGAAGCCCCGCTCCATCAAGGTTGTTGTATAATGGCGCATCCAGCGTGCCGCCAGACTATCCACCAGAAATGCGGTAAACCTTTCCCGTATTCATTCCAGTCGGTGCAGACGCGCCAGTCTGGTTGTATCGCTCTCTGTTTTCACCCAAGCGTTTTTCAGCTGAACAGTTCCTGGATGACTTCGCCTCCATCAACAATTTTCATGGGACGACCAAGCGGGCTCATATGTTCCAGTTCAGGATCAATTTCGAGGGAGTGGCAGATTGATCGGAACAGGTCATTAACGGCAATCGGCCGATCCTGCACTCTCGTTCCGTCAGGTGTGGTTGAGCCAATCACCTGTCCCCCTTTCGTGCCCCCTCCTGCAATCATCGCGTTGAAAGCACGGGGGTAATGATCCCGTCCGCCGCGGCCGTTTACTTTCGGGGTACGCCCAAATTCTCCCATCCAAATGACCAGCGTGTCATCGAGCATCCCACGGTCTTCCAGATCGGAGATCAAAGCTGCCATGGCGGGATCAACCTGTGAGGCAAGGGTTGCAACGCGATCAAAAACATTATCGTGGGTATCCCAACCATTGGAGACAACTTCGACATAAGTCACGCCATGTTCGATCAACCGGCGAGCGAGCAGACACCCCTTTCCAAACTGGCTATTACCGTAACGCGATTTCAGGGATTCCGGTTCGTCGTCGGTATTGAATGCCTGCAGGCTGGGACTTTGTACCATTCGAGAGGCCTTCCCGTAGATGGCATTCTGGTTTTGTACAACTGTTCTACCGCCCCGATCGGAAAATTCCTGCTGAAGTTTTCCCAGCAGATTCAATCGTTTGGCATAGCGAGAGTTACTTACCAGCGGAGCAGAGTTTTCGGGGATGCTTCCCGGTTGCGAAACAACGAAGGGCTCGTAATTGACACCCAGGAAACCGGCACCGCCGCCATCAACACCGCGGCCAACGGTAACGATGGACGGAATTTCAAGATCCTTGTCAGCGATCTGGCTGGTAATGTTCGCCCCCAAAGAAGGATGTTTCACGGAACCGGCAGGGAGGTAGCCGGTGTGGAGTTGATAGGTCGCCCGACGATGATTTCCTTCTTTGTGAGACATGGAACGAATAATGTTGCAGTGCTGCATGACTTGTGCAGTCTTTTCCCAACCCTCTGCAACCTGAATACCGGGAACCGAGGTTCCAATGGCCTTGGTGCCCCCTCCATTTTCGTGATGGGGTTTCGGATCGAATGTTTCCATTTGGCTGGGCGCCCCCGCCATCCACAACACGATGACGGCTTTATGACGCTTGCGAAGTTCCTCCGCCTGAAGGCTGATCAAATCTCGAAAACCAAGCGTACCGGCTGCCACACTTGCGGCTGAAACCGTGTGCAAAAAACGCCTGCGATTAAAGCCGTGACGCGTCATATTGATCATTTCATGCCAGGTTGAATTCATTATTGACTCCTTGTTCGTAGCCCCTTTTCAGGACATAAATTGGGGTTCTCTTTTCGTGGTCTGTGCTCCGTTGTCGCACTATTTCGATGCCTCAACTCAAAAATCAAGACTTGAAGATGAGACAGGTTCCACTCTGTCTGCAGGCTTTCTGTTGACCATTTCGTGATCGAATCTCGCGAAATCAACGCTTGCTGATAAACTCGCTCGAATTCACCAGCGACCACATGATATCTTCAAAAGCCTCATTCCGGCTGTTGCTTTTTTTGAGGTAATCCTGACATATTTCCATTTCCCTCTTGCTCGGTTCCCGTGATAGAACCAGGAGATAAATTTCCTCAATTACATCGGTGTCATCATTGTATTTTCTGACAATGCGAGCCAGAGGGCCATTTCCGGAAGCGGAAACCATTTTATCGATAATCGCAGAATTCATCATGAATAGCGATTGGGGAATCGTTCCCATCAAATCTTTCTGGGGAGTTGAAGGGTCGTAATTGAACAGATTGGTAAACTTGCTTTTGGGATCGTTCTGGAATCTCCGAGCGGGGCCACGAACCTCGGATGCCCCATCTCTGTTCATCTCCAAACCGGAAAGCTCCAGCAGCGAGGCGAAAATCTGCTCGGAACGCAGACGTGTTGGCGTCGCACAGGCAAAGGCAACCGGTTCGTCACCATCCGTCTGTTTTGATGGGGCAACGATACTTCGCTGGTAAGCGGCCGTATTGGCAATCGTGCGGAAAAGCCATTTTGTGTCGTAACCATTTTGAGTGAACGCCTTGCTCAGCAGTTCGATCGCCTGCTCATGTTCGGCATCACGAAGTGGCCCCATGTCATCAACCGGCGAGTAAAAACCGCGACCAAGCATTTCCGACCAGATACGATTGACAAACGCTTTGGCAAACCAGGGGTTATCCGGGTCGGTTACATACTTCGCCAGCAAGGCTCTTCTCTCTGCGTCCTTCAACCCGGAAGGAACTTTTTCCTCACGAAGGAAGAAGGCGGGCTGCATCAGTGTCCCTCTTGCTGTCGGATTCTGCAAATCCGGCATATAATATTCGGTTGAAGCCCTGCGAGTGCCGCCAGGTAGCGGTATCCCCTGGATTTCCTCGGCGGTCAAGGCCTGGTCACCATTCTTGTCGCCCAATTCAAGAAACCGACCGAACAACCGTGTCAAACGTCCTTTTCCCTGAACTTCATCCCGGCTGATCTTCTTGTCGCCGTTCTTGTCGAGGGTACGCACCAGTCGTTGCGGATTGTTCAGGATATCCTGCGCGTTACTTTTACGTTCCTTATCGATTGAAACGACCTCGAAAACGTTGAATCCTTTCATTCTGTTCCGACGGACCGCTACGCGTGGAAAAAAGGCAGCCATTTGATGAAACTGCTCCCGAGTCCATGTATCGGTCGGATGATCGTGACAGTTGGCACACTGGATCTGTATCCCCAGAAAAATGCGTGTTACCTCCGCGGTGATCTCCTTGGGCTCACCCTGGTGTGCGAAAATCAGAGCCGTGGCACCATTTCCGTTGACGTCACCGATGGCCGTAATCAACTCGGTTGCGACTTCGTCCCACGGCTTGTTCGTCTCAATGTTTTCCTTCATCCAGTTAATGAAATCTCGCGATTGCAAGCGGCCTGCCCGGGAATCGGTGGCACGTGAATACAAAACGTCGTTCCAATAGGTTGCCCAGTTGTAGGCAAAATCTTCCGAATCGATCAGCTTTTGAATCAGTTTGTCCCGTTTTAGTGGATCTGGATCAAGGCTGTACAATGTCATCTCGCCGACGGAAGGGATGCGGCCCACCAAATCAAGGCTCAAACGACGCAGAAAATCTTCCTCACTGGCCGCTTTGGCAATCGGCTGCCCCTTTTCCTTGATGTTTTGTTCGATCAATTGATCAACCTGCTGCGCAACCGCAACATGGTTGCGATAATTCATGTTCGAACCTGCCATCGCAGGGGATGATGCCACAATTACCAAAAAACCAAGCAGACCGAATCGCTTCCATTGTCTGATGTAGTGACACATATCTTGTCCTCAATAAATCCTGATTTACCGGCATAACGGCGTGGAAACACGATAGGAGGCCCGATGCCAACCAAAACAGACGCATAAAACCTCGCACCCGTGACAATAAACACCGCCAGTACGGAAAAAGTTTCGTTTTGCCTCCTGTTTTTTAGCAGGTAGTGAAATTTTGGAGAGACCGGTGGGGAAAAGATGCTCAAATGGGGCAAGGCAATCCGTTCCCGGTGCCGAGGTGCCGATATTCTGAATAACCATCTTGACACAGCCAGAAAGAAAGAGAAGAATGCCGCTAAAGGTATTGCCTTCGGATGGTCGATGTCCATTTATGGAGTTCCTTGTAGAGTTTCAGGTGGGCAGCACAACTATGGTTCGGGAGCGTTTACTCCAGGCGTATCCCGGCGTTGCTGCCACATAGAGGCTGGCGTGCATACAGGTTCAGCATTTATTTATGAGACGCTCTGTTCCACATTATCTGTTCATTTTCTCGCTTATCGCAGCCTTGCTGTTTGATATGAGTGGGAGTTTTGCGAACAGTTGTCCTGTGGGGACTCCTGCCGTCTGTTGTGGTTGCTGCTGTTGCGATCATTCTGGTGCCATATCAGAGAGTTGCTGCTGTTGCGGAGACGATACCAGTCCGGTAGTGGTTTGCACGTGCGGTTGTTCAGGCCCGCAATCACCGGCTGTGCCGTCTGGCTCTCCAACTGATGAGAACCGTCTTGACCACCAGCGTTCGGTTGTTCTGAAAGCAGAACTGCCCGTTGGAGATGGCGGGTTTCAGGCTGAAAATGCTGAACAATTTCCGTTTTCCGCTTTGCGATGTGCTTCTCGCCGTCGCGCGATCCTGTGCTGTTGGATCACTTAGCTTAATCGGTGCGCTCACATTGGCGTATTGAGTGAACCTGCTTTGTTATTGCAAGAAAGCTGTCACCTTTCCGTGGTGTTGTGTGCGTTCTACTTCTTATTCGATACCGCCCGGAAGTATCACATTCTCTGCCGCGTTTTTCGCCTGGTCGTGCACTGGTTGAACAGACCTGTTTGCATCGTTGGGGATGGTATCGTGCGGGTTGAGTAAAAGACCAATATGCGGGCGAGGGAAGAATACCGTCGGGTACGTCACGATGTACTGTGCCATGAACGGGTCTCCAGAAACGAAATTGTATCAACTTTACCCTGATTGCCCAGCACTGCTGGTTCATTTGGGGCATTCTGACGGCCATTGTCGAACTGAAATATTCTGAAATTTGCGAGCCGTTCGCAAAAAATTACCATTAGTAGCATAAGGTGTTATTGCAATGGATGGTCAACAAAATAATGCAGGAGATATCGCTGAAGAAGCGGTCGAGTTGCCTGAAGTCGTAGATGCTGTTCAGGAAAAGAGTCCTGAAAAACCGGAGGCGTCTGATGTGAAAGCAGACCCTGCTTCAAAGTACAAAAACGATTTTGAAACAGGAAAGCAGAAGCCTTTATATGTCAGCCTGGTGATTCAACCATTGCTTTATCTGGCATGTACGGCGGTACTGATTGTTGGATTGGGTTTGCTGCAACAGTTTGGATTCATTTCTTCAGGCGGTGGTGGGAGTTCCCATGTTTCAGGCGAGGGCGGGAACACGCGATATATTTGCCCGATGATGTGCACGCCCCCTCAGTCCGAACCGGGGCGATGTCCTGTCTGCGCGATGGAGTTGGTTCCGGCAACTGAAAGTGGAAATGCGGATACACAATCGGTACAGATCGATCCAGCCGCCCGGCGGGTTGTCAACATTCAAACCGCTCCAGTCCGTTCGATGGCGATGTCTCGTGAAATCCAGGCAATAGGGCGACTCGATTACGATGAGGGGGCGTTGAAAACGATCTCGGCTTATGTTGATGGGCGTATCGAAAAACTGTACGCCGATTACACAGGCGTGGTCGTGAAAAAGGATGATCATTTAGCGCTAATCTATTCGCCCAAGTTGTATTCATCGCAGGTTGAATTGCTGCTTGCGATGGGAGCACACAATAAGAGTAAGCGGTCTACACTGCTTCGAGTGACGGCATCCAATCAGGATTTGTTGGAGAGTGCCCGTGAGCGTCTGATTGAACTGGGCATGACGCGATCACAAATTGAGGAATTGGAAAAAACAAAACAGGCCAATAGCCGAATGCACTTGTGTGCCCCGATCAGTGGAACTGTCATCGAAAAATATGCAGTGGAAGGGGAGTATGTTAAAGAAGGGCAACCAATCTACAAACTGGCTGATCTTTCTACGGTTTGGGTGATGCTTGAACTGTTCCCAGCTGATGCCGCTGCGGTGCAATATGGGCAGCGGGTGGAAATAACGATTCAATCCTATCCAGGTCAGCAGTTCGCAGGACGTGTTGCGTTTATCGATCCTGAAGTAGACCCGAAAACCCGCACTGTTGGCGTGCGAGTAGTGATTCCGAATGAAAAAGGATTGTTGAAAATCGGCGATTACGCTAAGGCGAAAATCACGGTTCCGATTATCGGTAACGGGAAAGGGCCGCTCAAGATTTACGATGCGGAATTGGCGAATAAATGGATCAGCCCCCGGCATCCGCATATTATCGCGGACGCCCCTGGCAAATGTCCGTTGTGTGGTGTCGATTTGGTTCCCGCCTCGGATTACGGCTTTACCGCATCACCTCAATCGAGTGACAAAACTCTGGTCGTCCCACGTGATGCCGTGCTGATGGCAGGCAGCAACAGCGTGATTTACGTTGAAACAGAACCGGGGCGTTTTGAGATTCGCCCTGTTGTTCTCGGGCCAGCCTGTGGAAACGATATCGTTATTATGAGCGGTTTGAAAGAGGGCGAAAAGGTCGCCGTTCGCGGGAATTTCCTGATCGATTCACAAATGCAACTGGCAGGTAATCCGTCGCTGATCGATCCTTCGCGCGCGATTCCGTTGGAGCAGAAAAACGAGTTCTCGGAAAAAGAACTGGAAGCAATCGCTTCGCTTCCGGAAGCGGAACAGGAGTTGATTAAAGCTCAGAAAATTTGTCCGGTGACCAAAATGATGCTCGGTTCGATGGGAACACCCAAGAAAATCGATGTCAACGGAAAGCCGATTTACATTTGCTGCATGGGCTGTAAAAAACGGTTGCTCGATGATCCCGAGAAATACCTGGCGGTTCTAGAGTCGAACGGTGAATCACAATCAGATGATGCAGAAGATCCCGCGGTTCAAAAAGCATTGGCCTCACTGAGTAAAGCAGATCGTCAACTCGCGTTGAAACAGGGGATCTGTCCGGTCGCGGAGATGCCCCTCGGTTCAATGGGAACGCCCGGCAAAGTTGATGTGAATGGGAAAACGGTTTTCATCTGCTGTGAAGGTTGCCGGGAAGATTTACTTGCCAATCCCGATAAATACCTGGCGGTATTGGAGAACCATTCAAACAGGCAATCGGAAAAGAAAAGTGTGGATGTTCCGCAATTGCAGGTTCCGTCGTTCGATGCTCCGCAATTGCAGGTTCCGTCGTTCGATGCTCCGCAATTGCAGGTTCCGTCGTTCGATGCTCCGCAGTTGGAAGTGCCGGTGCCTCAGTTGAATTCGACATCCCAGTCTGCATCACAGGAGGAACAGACGAAGATCAGCCGGGCTCTCGAAAAACTTTCTGCAAGTGATCGCAAACTGGCGGAAAAACAACGCATCTGCCCGGTTGCGGAGATGCCACTCGGTTCAATGGGGACGCCGATTGCGGTCAATGTCAAAGGACGAAAAGTTTTTATCTGCTGTGAAGGTTGTCGGGAAGATTTACTCGCCAATCCGGTTAAATATTTGGCAATTCTGCCTCAACAGGGGAGCGTGAAATGATCAGGAAGATCCTCGATTTTTGTATCCAGGAACGGTTACTCGTTCTGATATTTTCAGCCGGCCTGATTGCGTACGGTTGGTACTCGACCAAAAAAGTGCCTCTCGATGCGATTCCGAATGTCGGTGAGAACCAGGTGATTGTTCTGACCGAATGGCCAGGGCGATCCCCCAAAGATATTGAAGACCAGATCACTTATCCACTTTCGATTTCCTTGCAAGCGGTGCCCGGTTCGAAAAGTGTACGCGGCAAAAGCATGTTCGGCTTCAGTTTCGTGCAGGTGACATTCGATGACGATGTCGATTTTTACTGGGCGCGTTCGCGTGTGGCAGAACAACTGACAACCGTGACTGATTTGCCTGAAGATGTGACACCGGTTTTGGCGCCGGATGCGACTGCGCTCGGGCAGATTTACTATTACGTGCTTGAACCGCCTGCCGGGATGGATTTGGCAGAGTTGCGTTCAAAACAGGATTTCTTTGTGAAATACGCTTTGCAGTCGGTTGATGGCGTTGCAGAAGTCGCTTCGATCGGTGGTTACGTGAAGCAGTACCAGATTGAGGTCGATCCCGATCAGCTTCGGTATCACAAAATCCCACTCAACAAGGTGATCCAGGCGGTGCGGGAATCGAATATCGATGTCGGGGCGAAAACCGTTGAAATGAACGGCATGGAGTTTATCGTCCGTGGTCGCGGATTTATCGGGGCAGATAAAACAGAATCGGAAACATTGAAGCAGATTGAAGCAACCGTCATTGTGACGCGTGATGGCATCCCGGTGCGCGTTCGAGATGTGGCGAGTGTGCAGGCTGGCCCCAGTTTTCGGCGTGGTGCTCTCGATTTGAATGGAGCCGAAGCGGTCGGCGGTGTCGTCGTGATGCGTTACGGCGAAAATCCGCGCGATGTCATTATGAGAGTGAAAGAAAAAATCAAGGCGTTGGAATCTGAACTGGGGGGCATCAAAATAACGGGCATTTATGATCGCTCGTTCTTGATTGATGAAACCGTCGGCACTCTCACCAAAGCGCTGTTTGAAGAAACGATTATCACGATCGCGGTCATGGTGCTGTTCCTGTTGCACGTGCGAGCCAGTTTAATCATCGCGATCACCTTGCCGATGGCTGTGTTGATGTCATTCATTGCAATGAAAACGTTTGGCGTGGACGCGAATATCATGTCGCTGGCAGGAATTGCGATCGCGATTGGAACGATGGTCGATATGGGAATCATCATTCTGGAAAATATCTACGATCACCTGGCGAGTTGGGAAGCGGACGGTTCACCCGGCGGACAAAAAGGGCGTGTCGAAGTCATTCGCAATGCGGCCGCGGAAGTCGTGCCCGCCGTCATTACCGCGGTCAGTACGACGATTGTCAGTTTTTTGCCGGTTTTTTTCCTGACCGGAAGAGATCATAGACTGTTTGCACCGCTCGCCTGGACAAAGACCTTTGCGTTGGCTTCGAGTTTAATTGTCGCCGTGGTTGTATTGCCGATGCTTTGCCGACTTTTTTTGAGATCTTCCAATTCTGCAAAAATAACCGGCCTGTTTGGTGGAATCGGCGTTGCGATTCTCTCGGCAGGGCTGACTGTTTATGTCTGGGGAGAGCAGCTGATTCACCTGACCGGCTTGAATATGACAATATTGACAATCCTTTCTGCGATAGCGGGATTCTTTACCGGTTGGTGGATGACACGGGAGCGGATTCGTCCGATGGAAGAAAACCCGGTCAGTCGTTTTGTTCGCTGGGTTTACGGGGCACGATTGCGTTATGCGTTGAAACATAAATTGCTTTGTCTTTCATTTCCGTTTGTGATCTTTTTTATTGGCGTTGGTGCCTGGGTCGGATTGCCGACGGTGCTCAAACCGGTTGAGAAGGTCTTTTCCATTCTGGGGGCTGATCTGAATGAAGTCCCGTATTATGTGGATCTCAAACATACTTTCACGGGACTGAAATCGGATGACTGGATCGCGCTGGATGAAGGGAGCTGGTTCTACATGCCTTCGCTTTACCCGGCGGCCAGTTTCTCGCAGGCGATGGAAGTGCTTCAGACGCAGGATGCGATGATCAAGGAAATTCCGGAGGTGGAAAATGTTCTGGGAAAAATTGGCCGGATCGATTCCGCACTCGATCCCGCACCGGCTGCGATGGTCGAAACGTATGTGATGCTCAAGCCGAGATCCCAATGGCGAGAAGGGATGACGGAACGAAAAATCTGGGATGAAATCAACGCCATTGCGACACTGCCCGGCGTGACGCCCGCTTCACCATTACAACCGATTGAAGGACGAGTTGTGATGCTGCAAAGTGGCATCAAAGCCTCGATGGCGATTCGCGTTTACGGCGATACCCTTGAAGGGATTGCAGAAACTTCAATCGCAGTCGCGGAGTATCTCAAAACGATTCCGTATGTGAATGCGGGGACGGTCAACCCGGATATCGTGATGGGAAAACCGTATTACGAATTCGATGTCGATCGAGAAGAGGCGGCTCGGTATGGCATGACGACAATGATGGTCAACCAGATTGTGGCGGCTGGATTGGGGGGAGTCGATGTCACGACAACGGTTGAAGGGCGTGAGCGATACCCGATTCAAATCCGTTTTGAACGCAGCGTGCGGGAACAACTCGACAACCTGAAAAATGTTGCTGTCGTTACCGCGGTGGATGATGTCGTTCCCTTGAAAAGATTGGCAGATGTTTCCACGACCTGGGGGCCGGGAGCCATCAACAGCGAAGATGCCCGACTCGTTGCCCATGTCGCATTTTCACCTTCGGGTATGACGGGGGATCTGGAAACTGTTGAGCAGGTGATGCTTGCCCTGCGTAATGCCCGAAAAAATGGTGATCTTGTTTTCCCGGAAGGGAATTTTGAATTGCAACCGGTTGGCTCGTTCCAAAACCAGATCGAAGCCAACTTGCGTTTGATGTGGATTGTGCCGATGGTCATCCTCATCAACCTGATGTTGCTTTATTTTGAGTTCCGGAACCTGCCCATTTCCATCGTTGTCTTTTCCGGAATTCCCGTTTCATTCGCGGGCGGCATGATCGCGGTCGCCATCATGGGAATCGATATGAATACTGCCGTTTGGGTTGGCTTCATCGCGTTATTCGGTTTAGCCGTAGATGATGGGGTCGTGATGGCCACGTATATTCAACAGGTCCTCAAGCGGACAAAAGTTCATAATGTGCAGGAACTGAGAAGTGCAGTTTATGAAGCCGGGTTAAAACGGATTCGTCCCTGTATGATGACGACTCTCACCACGCTGGCGGCGTTGCTGCCCGTGTTGTTTTCAACCGGTCGTGGAGCCGACGTTGCTCGGGCGATGGCACTTCCTGTTTTTGGCGGAATGCTCATTGAGCCGTTCACCTCTTTCATCGTCCCGACGCTTTATTGTGGATATTTGGAAATAAAAATGGTTTCAGGAATGAAGGATTCGCTGTGGTCTGCATCTAATGAGGAACAGGAGGTTGCTCAAACCAGGCAGAATCAAACAGCCGAAGCCATAACAGCCGCCTGAACAAAACTCAGTTGTAGGGTGCATCGCGACGCACCAATTTAAGAAAAGTCAACAAAGGAAAAGGAATTTTTCAAACTCTCAAAAAGGAGAAAAGGAATGAAACGTCTCGGAATGTTAATGGTTGCTATCTTGTTTGCCGGAACTGGATATTTTGCCCAAGGGGATGATGGTCACGGCGACCATCAGGCAAAACATGATGCCTTGCGGGCAGCCGTGCAGGGGATTTGTCCTGTTACAGGACAAAAGCTGGGGGCACATGGAAAACCGATTAAAGTCAAAGCGGGGAAAGAGGAGATTTTTCTGTGCTGTAAAGGTTGTTTGAGTGAGAAAATCAATCCACAACACTGGGCGACAATTCACGCCAATATGGCTCGTGCACAAGGCAAGTGCCCGGTCATGAAAAAGAAACTGCCCGCCAACCCGAAATCTGTTGTGGTTAATGGTCAAACAGTTTACGTCTGCTGTCCTCCCTGCACCAAAAAGATCGCAGCGAATCCCGCTCCGTTTTTGTCAACGGTTGATACCTATTACGAACAGGCGTTGAAGCAAAGATAAATCGAGTCTTCGTCGGGCCAGTTCTCTTTGTATCTTTCTTCGCAACGAAGCCGGGCCAAGCCCATCTTGTGTCCGGCTTCTTTTTTGAGCAGGCATGTTCTGTTTGCAGGAGGTGAAAGTCTCCTGGGGGCCGTGATGAGCGGAACCGATGCGGCCGTGTTCGAGGACCAGCAACCAGCAACCACTCATGGCAATCGATCATCACGAGCCTTGGCGCACAGCATACGTTGCACAATCAAATAAAACCGCCGGACACGATGAGTACGCCCGGCGGTGTGGGAGAGTGGGTAGAACGATCTACCCTCCTACCTGTTTGAAATTAATTTGGTAGCGGCTGAACAGCGACGCGACGTCCTTAGTATTGAGGAGGCGGTCGGTTATCGATCGGACGGGGATGCCTGGGCGGACGCTCTTTGTCACCTTCGTTTTGTTTATGACGATCGACTAATTGCATCAGTTCTTTCGCGTCAATTTTTCCATCCCGGTTTGAATCGACTTGCGAAAAATTCTTTTTCAGCCACTTGGGGGCTTCCCGGTAACTGAGGACTCTGTCCCGATTCCGGTCGAATTTTCGGATGAAAAGATGAATCATTTCCAGTAATGGCTTGCGGTGCGCATCATGATCACCCTGATTGTCAGTATCATTCTGGTCATGATTTCCGTGGTTGCCATCGTGCCCGTGGTTGCCATCGTTGTTACCGTGACCTTTATCACCGTGGCCGTCTCCATTTTGCTGGTTGTCGTCGTGACCTCGGTTGTTGTCATCGTGCCCCCGATTGCCGTTGTGGTTCCGGTCGTCGTTATTCATCTGGTCATCGTCACCGTCATCGTTGTCGTTCTCATTATGATTCTCGCGATGAAAACGATCGTCGCGGTCACCATTCCTCCCGTTGTGTTCACCATTTTCTGATCGATCTGAAACGGGACGAACGCGAAATCCCGCATCAACTTGCGGCATGATGGCAAGAGCCAGTAAACATGTAAGAGCCAGTAAACCGAGGTTCCTCATTCTTCTCTCCTTATTTGCTTTGTTTTATCGTTTTCCAGCCTTCTGTCCCCATAAACGGGGTTCTTTTCATGATTCCACAGAGTTTTTCCATTTTCTTTTTTTCTTTTCGGAAGGTTGCTTCCAGTTCGGATTAGCGCATGTTCGGAGCAAAGGAGCGTTATTGGCGATCCAGTGGAAAAACCGTGTTGTTTATTATCTGGCCACGAATATGTTGTGCAAAAGCGTTTTTTTACGTCAGGAAAGAAGAAAGGAGAGTTCATGTAAGATACAAGGGCAGGTTCCTGCCTACCTTGACGCATGCGGGTAACTCCTGGCGTCTTTGCGTCTTGGCGTGAGACTTTTCTCCGTGTCTCTGTGGTCAATTTCATTGGCCGACTACAAAAACTCACCCATCACCGGACAGATCGTGCTGTTCCGCTTGCAATGTCAGGTCGGTCGCGAGAAAAAGGAACCGTAATGGGCGCTGCAGCGTCCCCCATGTCAGTGCGGAGGAGATTATCTATTTTTGTGGAAGCTGATCGAGCAATTTGCTTTTTTCCCGGACTGTCTTCATCACCTGTTCCAGGTCTTTGATGAATGCCTGGCTGCCTGCGCTGTAGCCCAATCTGCGGGCGAGAAATTCGCATTCTTCGGTATCTACTTTGGGGACAGTCAGGTCTCTTGCATCACCACGAACCATGCGGAGCGCGTCAATCAGTCTACGTAAAAAACGGTATGCGTCACGGATTGCGATACGATCTGCGTGCGACAGAATGCCCAGAGCTTCGAGTTGTCGCAGTGCTTCCCGTGTGTTGGTGGTTCTCAATTCGGGGTACTTCGCTCCGTAAGTGATTTGCATCCCCTGTACGAGATATTCACAATCGACAAGACAGCCGCTGCTCAGTTTTGCGTTGATTGTTCCCGGTTTAACCAGTTGGCGTTCCTGTTTTTCCCGCATTCCCCGCATGGCTGAGGTATCGAACGGTTCTCCCGTGTAGACAATTTTATCGCGCAGAGCGGTCACCTGTTGACCGAATGTTTCGTCACCAGCGATCGGTCGGAATTTGACCAGGGCCTGCCGTTCATACGGCCAGGCGGCACCATCGGGAGAAAAGTATTTTTCGAACGCTTCGAGTGAAACAGCCGGCGAACCCGATTTCCCGTACGGTCTCAATCGCAAGTCAAGTTCAAAAATGCCATCCCGTTTTGTTCGAATGACAGATTGAATACCCTCGACCAGTTGTGTGTAGAAATTGTTATTGGAAATCGAATGGCTGCCGGAAGTTCTCCCTTTTCCTGAATAGAGAAACATCAATTCGATATCAGAAGCAAAACCGAGTTCCCTGCCTCCGCACTTTCCGAGTGCCGCCACGCAAAGATGGCACGGTTGGCCGGATTCCAGCATCGGTTCACCGAATTGTTCGGTCAATTCCGAAAGAAGCAGCGATATCGCGGCATCCAAAACAACCTCCGCGATGTTGGTCAACTCCAGTGAAAACTGTCCGAATGTTTCTTCCATGCCCAGAATGTGTCGCATATCCGTGCGTAGCATTTCCCGGTCTTTGAATGCGTTGATGCACTCTATTTTTTCCTCGCGTGAATTTGCCTGCTTCAGTTCTGCTGCCAGTTCCTGTTGGAGAAGTTGTGCATTTTTTGCCTCGGCAAGCGCATCGATATCGGTGACGACTGGAAACAGATTCGTATATTGCAGACGGAGAAAATCTTCCCAGAGAAAGTCACTCACGCCGAGCATTTTAGCGAGCGCATCGAGCACCTTCGGCTGTTCCAGCGAGGCGAGTTTGTCGCTCCAGTCGGGTTGATCGAACAGTTTTTCTACCAGTTCCCGAAAGTGGAGCAGGGCAGATTCGGGATTCGGTGCTCCGGGAAGCATGTGAACGAAATGTTTGATCAGAACGATCGCTGTCCGCAACATATTCAGCTTCGATTCATCCGTGATCTTTCTTCCATGGGAATCGGTCACGTACAGACGATCCGCTATTTTGTTCTGGTCAGAATCGACAATGACACGATCGATTTGCAATCCGTTAATTGCCAACCCGGTGGTGAGTTCATAAAGAAAGCCGGGTAAATCTTCGCCGCTGATATCCAGAATGGTCGCCTTCGGATCGGTCTGATTGTCGAGTGAAATATCAACAGGCAGCAGTAAACTGGTATCCGGTTTGCTTCGGCGCAAAGCGTTTCCAACCCGTTTGGCGAGAATTCCCTGAACTTCCTGGTGGGAGCGGGTATTTAGCAGTCGGCTCAAATTTGAAAGATCCTCCGCATACCGTTTCCAGACTTCTTCGGGAACAGTATCCAGCGGGGCGGAAACCTCAAGTACCGTAACAAAGCGTCCCGTGCTGTTCCGTTTATCCCGTTCTGTATTTGCAGAGGTATTGCCGGGATTCATTTGTCGGGTGGGGAACAGTCCGGTGAAAACGTGTCCTCTCAATATGTTGTAGCCGTAGGTGAAGAGCAATCCGCAAGTGACGGAAAACTGACCGACGGCGTCTTTGCCGACAACCGTGATCTGCCAGCGGTCTTCGTCCAGCTTCTCGGTTGCGACCTTGATCGTTTCCCCTTTTTCAATACTTTCGAGAAGTTCGGCGTGCCGCTTGATCTCCTCCTCGCTGAATGTTGATGCGTAACTGGGCTGAGCCTCGGCGATCAGTTCCATCAGCGGTTTTTCTTTAACAGACCCTGATTGAATATGGTCAAATGGTTTGCCCAGGTACTTATCGAAGATTTTGCGGATTTTATGGCTGTAATCTTCATAGTAACTGACGAACGTGTCCGAATCGGGGAAGTCGAGCTTGCGGGAGAGATAGGAAAGCTCTCGCGGTTCCTGGGGGATGTGGTGAATCGCCTTGTAGTGGGTCAACTGCAGCGCATGTTCGATAATTCGCAGGAAAACATAGCCGTTGGATAGCTGGCGGTATTCGTCGGCCTGAATGAAATCATGTTCCGCCAACCGGATGAGTCCATCGGTCGTATTGATGCTGCGAATTTGCGGGTGATGCATTCCCTGGGAAAGCTGCAGGTATTGCGTGATGAATTCAACATCACGAATCGAGCCTTTGCCCCCTTTGACTTCTCCCCAGCTTCGCCCCTTTTTTTTGAGTCCTTTTTCGATTTGCGTTTTCATTTTCAGCACGTTCTGGCGAACCTGCTCCGCATCGACGTCGAAAATGATCGGTTCGCACTGTTTCAGGAATTCCCGGCCCAACCCCAGTTCTCCTGCTATGGGGCGGGCTTTCAACAGAGCCTGTTTTTCCCAAAGCATGCCATGCTTTTTGAGGTAGTCCATGTATGAATCGACCGAACAGACCAGAGCTCCCGATTTCCCCCAGGGCCTGAGACGCATATCAACCCGGTACATGAA
>JALTOP010000258.1:0-2756 GCA_027000105.1 Planctomycetaceae bacterium
GGGTTTCGAATCGAGGGAACCAAGTCGTCTCATATCTCAGCCTGTTGTTTTACTGCGAGGGATAAATTACGATGCCGCTAAAAGTTGACCATTTACCTCTTATATCAAAGTTTGGCCACAATGAAAGTTCGTTGCACCGCGTTAAGCTCCGATGAAGGACCACATTTTGAACTGCTAACTTCCGCCGGGTTCGAAGTTCTGCCGGGAAACCGGGAGTTGGATTATTGGGATCAAAATCAGTTGATATCGGAATTGACTGATTGCGTCGCCGTGGTTGCAGGTGTCGAACCTTACACTGCCGAGGTGCTCAAGGCCTTGCCTGCATTGCGGGTGATCGCCAGAACAGGCGTCGGTTACGACACCATCGATCTCGATTACTGCGATGAGGCCGGGATCGTCGTTTCAACCACTCCGGGCGTGAACCATCACGCCGTTGCAGAACATACCATTGCCCTGCTGATGGCTGTTGCCCGTGGTTTTCCGGATCGTGATCAACTGGTTCGAAAAGGAACGTGGGTTCGCTTCAATACTCCCCGCGTGATGGGAAGTACGCTCGGTCTGATCGGTTTGGGACGTATCGGCAAAGCGGTCGCCACACGGGCGATCGGACTGGGTATGAACGTGATTGCGTACGACCCGTATCCCGATCAGGAATTTCTCGCCCAACATAAAATACAATCAGTCCCGCTGGAAGAACTTTGGCCGAAATCGGATTATGTTTCGCTGCATCTTCCTTCCGGGCCTGCAACCGATCACCTCATCAACAGGGAGACGTTATCGCAAATGAAGCCGGGCGCGGTGCTGATCAATACGGCTCGCGGTTCCTTGGTCAACGAAAACGATCTGTGCGAGGCGATCCGCAGCGGACAGTTGCGCGGTGCCGGCCTGGACGTTTTCGAAACAGAGCCATTGCCTTTGGATAGCCCGTTACTGAAACTGGATCGCGTTTTGCTTTCCGGACACCTGGCTGGTTTGGACGAACAATCACAAGACGACATGCTGACAATGTGTGCCCAGACAATTATCTCGTTGCATCGGGGAGAATGGCCGGCGTTCTGTATCCAGAACCTGAAAGAATGCAACGATTGGTCGTGGGAGAAATGAAATACGGGAAACATGAAATACAGAGGAAATGAAAAACCGGGAACACAATCAGGGAACAACATGAACCATCATCAGGTCGTGCCCTTCGGCTCCCCATTTGGAATCGGAAATAAGCACGATCCGCGATCCCGGCTTGACAAGCCCCTTCCCTGTTCCCCAGCTAATTGCAAAATTCAGAATTTCTTCGGGTGATTGTTCCACAACGGGGGTATGCACCGGCATGACTCCCCAATACAGGCACATTGTCCTTGCTGTATGGGCGCTGTTCGATAGGGCAAGTAGCGGTATCTGACTGCGTTGGCGGGAAACAGCCAAGGCGGTTCGTCCCGATTCGGTACAAACCACCATTAAATCGGCGTTCAGTTCATCCGCGACCGTGCAAGCCCCCAAGGTAACCGCTTCTGTCACAACAAGGGCACGATTTTTCGAGTCTGTTTTCCAATCAATATTCTTTCTGCGGGGAACAGAACCTTCCGAATGCAGAATGATTCTGCTCATCATTTCGACTGTTTCCAACGGATAATTCCCGACTGCGGTCTCGCCGGAAAGCATGACCGCGTCGGTTCCATCCAGCACCGCATTGGCCACGTCATTCGCTTCGGCTCGTGTTGGAAACTGCTGGTATTGCATGCTGTCGAGCATCTGTGTGGCCGTGATAACCGGCACACGACGCTCATTACAATGACGAATCAACTGTTTCTGCAAAACAGGCAACCAGGAAATATCGGTTTCCACACCGAGATCCCCACGGGCAATCATCACGCAATCACACGCTTTGGTGATCGCGTTCATTTCCTGAATTGCCTCGGGCTTTTCTATTTTGGCGATCAATTTCGGAACATACCCGGGGTTCAGCTGCTCGATGTGGACGCGCAGTTCGATCAAATCTTTGGCGTGACGGACGAAACTCAAGCCGAAAAAATTCAACTTCTGCTTCAGTCCCCAGGCCAGGTCATCCCTGTCTTTTTCCGTCATCGCAGGAGTCTGCAGTTTCGCCCCGGGAAGATTGATCCCCTGTTTGGAGCGGATTGTTCCCGGGCGTTTGACTTCGCAAACAAGTTCCGCATCGCCAGGTTTTTCGACAACTTCCATCCCCACAGCTCCGTCCGCCAGAAGAATTTTGTCTCCCGGTTTCAGATCGTCCACAAGATGCTCATAGGTTGAACTCAGGTGCACACCATCAAAAGCTACTTCCCCTTTTACAAAGATGAAACGCTGCCCCTGATGACACTCGACTCCCTCATCGGGCAGAATTCCCAGACGAATTTTAGGCCCTGCCAGGTCGCCGAGAATTCCGATCGGCTGATTCAATTCCGTAGAAATCTCCCGAATCCTCAGCACAATCTGTTCCAACCAGTCGTGCTGCCCATGAGCAAAATTCAGACGGAATACATTCACCCCGGCCACAACCAGAGCACGTAATTTCTCTTTCGAAGCACACGCTGGCCCAACCGTTGCGATAATCTTCGTACGAGTCAGATTATCCTGACATTCAATGCTCTCCATAACCGCGTCCCTCTCCATAACTGCTCCCGTAGCAGAGGAATTATCGCCTGACTGACCTGTCTCAGTCGCAAAATCTGTCAACAGATCGCCTTTACCCGGAACTGATCAGTCTTTATCAGCTTCTCGCATCGACCAAACAGCGAGTT
>JALTOP010000258.1:2766-4482 GCA_027000105.1 Planctomycetaceae bacterium
GATTGATCCTCTCTTATTTCGTAAAAGCACGAACAGTTGCCAATAAAGCGATTCCCTCAAGTTTTTCGTCGTGCATCCTGTCAGCAGCGATAATACAGTCCCGTGACATCTTCACCGCATTTCTTTCACTGCATTTATTCATCATTTATTTCATTGCATTTATTCATCGCATTGATGTATAAGCGGGATCGATGATTTTGAAATTCGGTGGTGGTTTCTCTTGGGTTGGGTTTATTCATGTGGTTTAACCTGCTGGCTGTTGGAATTGGCGGAGCGATTGGAGCGATCTCGCGTTTTTTTCTGGCTGGCTGGATGCAACAAAAGTTTCCGCAGTTTGAACCAGCCGGAACGTTATTCGTCAATGTGCTGGGCTGTTTTCTGATTGGACTGCTCGTCACCCTTGAAATGCAGGGATATTTGAGTCAGGAAAGATTTCGAGCTTTTGCGATCACCGGAATACTCGGTTCTTTAACGACTTTTTCCACCTTCGGCTATCAAAGTGTGGTACTGGCTCGCGATCAGAATATCAACTGGGCGTTTTTCAACATCGCCTGCAACCTGATTCTGGGCATAACCGCGGTGCTGCTGGGCATGCTCGCCGGGCGATTGTTTGATTTATAAATCCGGTTTTCTGCCGGCGAGAATTTGGGCGATGTGCATGGTTGCGATCGGCTTTTTCTGCCTGCGAATCAGGCCATCCATGTGCATCAGGCAGGACATATCGCCTGCGGTCATGACTTGCACGCCGGCCTGTTCGTGATCGTGAATGCGGTCATTCCCCATCATGCAGGAAACCGCCTCTTCGCTGATAGCGAACGTTCCGCCGAAACCGCAGCATTCATCTTTGCGGGTCAGTTCTGCCAGTTCGATATCGGCAACCAGTTCCAACAGACTGCGTGCCTTGTTGAATTCTCTGCCCATTACTTCGCTGGAAGAACCGAGTTTCAATTCCCGTAAACCGTGACAACTTTGATGCAGGCCGACGCGGTAAGGGAAAGAGACGTCCAGCTTTTCCACCTTGATCACATCGGTTAAAAACGAACAGAGTTCGTAGGTGTTTTTTTTGATCCGCAAATACGCATCGTCTTCGGGGATCAGATCGGCGTAGTGATTGACGATCATCGAGGTGCAGCTACCGGAGGGACAGACGATGTAATCGAACGCGGCGTATTTTTCAACAAACTTCCGGGCGAGCGGCTGGGCATCTTCCCAACAGCCGGTATTCGCCATCGGCTGACCACAACAGACAGGCTCGCCAGGCAGTTCGACTTCGCAACCAAAAGATTCAAGAAGCTCCAGCGAAGCCCATGCGACATCGGGATAAAGCTGGTCGATGTAACAGGGGACGAATAAAGCGACTTTCATAGGATTGTTTTCCATTCAAACAATGACAGACAGACGGATTCAGCCAAACAGATGACCAGCCTACGCATGTATCAACGGTCTCCAAACAGGGAATGAGCACTGAAAGTACAAGAAACCGCCGAATTATGCGGAAACCGCCCAATAACCCCAGGATCCCGATACCCCAAGATAATGAAAAGATAATGGGAAACCGCCGATTTCACCACTCTGAGCCCCCATCTGCTATCCGACGACATCAAGATATACCGGTTAACGGGAGAGGAAGTCGAAAAAAGAGCAAAAAATGAGAGCGGCTCATTGTCGGAACCGGGGGATGTGCAGTATTCTGGGAAATTATCAACAAATCCGATT
>JALTOP010000259.1 GCA_027000105.1 Planctomycetaceae bacterium
CAGGAAGCGGACATTAAGTCCGAGAGACTGGGCTGACTGGGCTGCCCCGGTGCTGGTAGATTGATCGGCAAAGACAAGAGGTACGATCTGATGCGTTTTATGTATTTTCAGATGGGAATCTTCCTTGTTCTGTTTTGCCACGTTCAAACAGGGGAGGCAGCTCCACCGTGGACTTACGATGCGAGCCGTACTTTCAAAGTAGAATTATCGAATCAGGCTCCCACGGGTGAAGCCAGCATTCGGGAACACTCTGTTGTCTGGCATCCGCAGAAGCGGAAATATTATTTGCTTGCCGATGTGGTTCCCCTGAAAAGTCATTACCACCCCAACACGTACGAAACCGAAATCCATCTTTGGTCTGGCCCGGATTTGGTAAACTGGCAGTATCATGGAATCGCCGTCGAGAAGGGGAGGACTGCAGCAGGCTATGATTCACACGGAGTGGCGAGTCCGGCCGGTGCTGTTTTCCTGAACGGAAAAATTTATGTTCCATTCAGTGCGCGCCGAACCGGACAGTTTACCGAACGAAGTATCGGCCTGGCCTGGTCGGGAAAAGATCCTGAACAGATCCCCTGGAATAAAACGAAAAGACCGATCAGCGATTTGGTCGGAGAGGATGACGATCCAGCTTTGATGACGGTTCCCGGCGACAGTCGTTTGCATTTGTATCATCGTCGTACCGGCCCGCAAAGTTATCGCATCGTCCACACTTTTTCGGAAACACCAGAGATTTCGGAATCCTGGCCTGCGGCCATACCGGTCACCTCACGTCCGGATTACGTCAGAGCTCAGGAGTTGACGGGAGCCTTTTATGCCGGTGGTCAATGCCATCTGTTTGTGATTGAACATCTGAAAAAAGGGGGGATGGGAATCGCCCATCTGGTTTCAGAAAAGCCGGATGCCCCATTTACTGCCGAAAGGGGGGCAGCACGTTATCTGTCCGGACAGGCGCAACCGTCGCAACTGGCCTACAGTGGCCACATTACGCCTGTCGTGCAGGGAGGGAAACTTGTTGCGCTATTTTGGACTGTTCCGCAGAAGGGCAGAAGATACGGCTTGAAAGGACATCCTTTGCTTTCAGCAGGGGATTGAACAGGGAATTAAGCAGAGTGTATAACGGATAATCGGACATGGCGCAACGTGTCATCGATGTTGGAATAGAGATTGCGTTTGTCGAAATAGATCTGGGAATTGGTTCAACGAAATGTCCTTCTCACTTTTGAATGCTGGAATGCTGTTCGGCCTGCTGGCTGTGACGATTCCGATACTGGTGCATTTCCTGAACCGTCGCCGTTTCGATGTTGTTCAGTGGGGGGCGATGCGTTTTCTGGAATTGGGGGAACGGACGCGGCAGCGCATCAAATTGAGTGATCTGCTTCTGCTCCTGTTGCGGATCGCCATGGTGGCCCTGTTGGCGTTCATCTTTTCCAGACCGTTTGTGCAAGGTAATACCTGGATCAGGAATCTGCACCCGGAGCCGGTCGATCTGGTGATCATCATCGATGGCTCTTACAGTATGGGATGGACAGGGGAAAATATGACGCCCCATGCCAGGGCGATCCAAACAACACACGAAATCCTGGATCAACTGACTTCGGTCGATCGGGTCGCCATCATTGATGCCCGGCAACGGCCTCACCTGCTCACTCCGGCTCCTCTGACAGATACGGCGACGGCCCGATTGGAACTGGAGAAGATCGAGCGACCGGACGGCCCGGCGAATCTGATCTCTGCATTCAGTCGCGCCTGTCAAATTCTGACCCAATCGTACAGTACCCGCCGTGATATCGTTGTTTTGACCGACAAACAGAAACTTTCCTGGAAACTGGCTGATAAAGAACTTTGGAGCGAAATGCTGCAGATTCGTAAGGCGGCTGCAGTCCCGATCAACATTTCAGCCATCGATGTCGGGAACCAGCAGATGCAACAGGCGGACAATTTTCTGGTTGATCAGCTACAGCCTTCGCGTGAATTGCTCGTCGTCAATTCCCCCGTTACTGTTACTTCCCGTGTGAGATATACCGGGCAGGCAGAAGAAGCCGACTGTGAGGTTTTCTGGTCGGTGGATGGTCAGCGGCTTTCACGCGAGACGGAGACGGTTCGCCTCAGAAATGGCGAGCAGGCTGTGGTGAGGTTCACCACCCGGTTTCCAGAAGCCGGTTCGCATATCATCACGGCGTCGGTCAAAACAGACAGTCTGCCAGGTGATGATCAGTCGAAAGTCAGCCTGCAGGTGCTCGAGAGCATCCCGGTAGCAATTGTAACGAAAGCGAAACCGGCCCAGCCAAACCAGAGTTCCGATCACGCAGCCGATTATTTTCTGAAACTTGCCTTTGGTGATCCGGACAAGGAAAAAGTCTGGGTTGATTCCACCCTGTTCAGTTACGACGAAATAGCCGATGAGGATTTGAACCGGGTGCGCGTCCTGTTTCTGATTGCAACAGATGAATTGACGCGAAAAAACGGAGAGCAACAGGCTCTTTTCTGGTCAAAACTGACCGATTTCCTTTACGGCGGAGGAACGGTTGTTTTCATTCCTGACGGTCATATCGGGCAAAGCGATTTGCAGAACATTGTTTCGCAATGGAAAGAACGGCAGCAACCGGTGTTTCCTGCTTCATACGAATCTTTGATGACGACGGAAGAACGGAACCTGGAAGAAAAGATCGATCTCAGCACCTTTTCAGCCGAGTGGTTGCAACGCTTCCGGGAATCGAAAACGACTGATCTTGCCGACACTCACCTTGGTGAATATTGGAAACTTGCGTTTTCCGAGGTCTCAAAAGATAAATCCGCCAATACCACCAATACCGAAAACGGTGCGGAAACGGCTCTTTCTTCGGTAACCGTTGACGCCCGGTTGCAATCTGGTGCCCCTCTGTTTGTCAGGCGTTATGCGGGACGTGGACAGATATTGGTCAGCGCGATCTCGTTCGATGGTGTTGGAAACGATTTGATCAGGCAACGCGCTTTTGTTCCCTTTCTGCATGAACTGGCTATGGGGTTATCAGCAACTGCTTCGAGCAGAAATGTCGAACTGAATCATGCACTTGTGCTGCGTTCGCTGCCTTGCCAGCCGTTGAAAATCAAGGTGACGGGGCCAAGTGAGGCGGTCTATTATGCACAGCGAACCGGTAGCAGAAACCGGATCCAGTGGATTCTGCAACCGCCGCGGCTATCCGGTATTTACACTTTTCACCCCGGTTGCATGGTTACTGACGAATCGAAGCGGCAGGTTCCTTTGGAAATCCCCTTCAGTGTTTACGCACCGAGAAGTGAATCGGATTTGGAACGATTGAGCGAAGCGGATCTGGAAAGCCTGCAAAAATCGTATCAGATCAACTGGCAACGGAACTCGGAAGAGATGCTTGCTTCGATAGCGGATGCGGGTAGCGGAATGGAAATCTGGCCTGTTCTGCTGTTCCTGTTTACGGCAATGATGGTCGTCGAATTACTGATGACCAAAAATCTCGTTCAGGGAGGACACCACCAAATGGACATCGAACAGCCCCGCCCGTTTCCCGCCTCAGAGTAATCGGCGATGAGTAAACGCTGAAATCCAAACCGCAATAGATGTGGTTGCGAAACAGGCTTATGCGGAAATAACCTGTTTCTTGTCGAAGATCACCTCGATCAATGTTGTAACGCCGCGTTTCGATTTAGGGTTGTAACCTTTGCGAAACTGCACTCGCCAGGTGATTTTCCCCTCCATTTTATCGTAGGCCTCTTCAGAAGAGGGGAGATAGATATCGAGCGTCTCCCCGGGAGACAGAACGGGATCGTCCTTCACGCCGGCGAAATCCCAATCTCCGACCATCTCCAGATTATAGAGCAAACTTGTCTTGTCGAGATCTCCCTTACTGTCAGCAGGACACAAAAACTGATTGGAACGCATATATTCGCGTCGTTTGGGGTCAACAATTCGCATCAGCATCAGCTTGCGATCCAGTGGAGCAAACTTCTGATCTTTGGATACATTCTCAAATTTCAGCCAGAGTTTCATCACCGGTTTACTGGCCACCCTGGTTTTATCCGAAGTAGGAGAGTAGTGCGTAAATTCGAGCGGTTCGTAAACGACTTTTGTTGGCGTGACTCGTACATTCCCGAATCGGCGTGATTCTCCAAGTTTCAACGTATGACCGGGAGGGAGTTTGGCCGCTTCCGGAACAAGACGATAAGCGATCTCATCGTCCTTCATCGGCGGTTTCAGATCGGGCAGACTTTCCAGATCGTGTTTTTTGGCCTGGAAAGATTGCATGATCAGGATGGCGCAAATCAATGTGATCGCACTGGCATAGCTGAGGACGATAATGAATAGCCGCCTTGAAACAACCGGCCCCTGTACCGCACTGGAAGCGGTACGTGTTGGAGCGGGAGAGCCGGCACCGGTCACAACGGCTGACTGCTGACCGGGTGATTCCTTTTGTTCGGATAGTTTCAAATTATCTTCCGATTCAGAATTGGTCACGGTTTCTTCACAAGCAGTTTCCCGGTTTGCCGCGCCTGTATCCACTTCTGAGGATTCGAGTTGCTGTTCTACATCTCGGTCTTTGCTGCCGACAGGAGCGGTTTCTTCCGATGCGGGAAACCGGGTTTCGGTTTCCTCGCCAACGGGAGCCTGCTCCCCCGGTTCGGTATCGCATTCTACCTTTGCCGATTCTGTTTCCTGTTCTGTTTCGGCCTGCAGATCTTCGGCCTGCAGATCTTCGGCCTTTTCTTTCTCTTCGGACTGTTGTTCATCAGAAAAATTGAAAAGGCTCCCGGATTTTGAAGCGGCGTCTTCGGATGATTCCAAAGCAGCCGCAAACCGTGTGCTGCTATCGTAACGGTCTTCCAGCTTTTCTGCTTCGTCCATCCAGGCCGGTTGAGATTCCGCTTGTGGTTCTGGAGACGTTTCCGACTCGGGAACCAAATCGTCTTTATCTCCTGAATTTTTATTATCCAGAATGGCAGAGTCCGATGAATTTTTCATCTCGTCCAAAAAACTGAAATCCGGCTTTTCTTCTTCCGACATTTCGTCTCACTCCCCTCAAGCCCGACAGTGCGGCTCCCTCTGAATGCGATTAACTGCACACAGCGGATGATGTATTGTTTGTCATTTGTCAAGTTCGTAATTGACTGGAAGATGCAGAACCACTGACACCGTCAGAACATCCAATCAACATCAACAGGATTCCCGAGATCAGCAAAAATACCGACACCAGCAGGACACCTCACATCAACAGAATAGAACAAGACGCACCTGATGTATTGTATTCATTGGTGAACGCCCTGTGTAGACTGAACAGGTTTGCAAAACAGAGATGCCCAGTTGTAGCCGTCCCAACTCTCTGAACGACAAGGCTCACCATTTGGACAAAACGGCATTACTCCGAGAACAGGAACATCGGTTCGGCTGATTAAATCTTCCTTATTGAAACAGACCGAGGCATCATTTTGCAAACGAGTTTGGTTAAGCAGAATCGCAGCAACAGGCAATCCGCGTTGTCTGGCAACTTCGATGGTCAGCAGTGTGTGGTTGATTGTTCCCAAGCCGGCATCGGAGATGATCAACAACGGATACCCGGTTTGTGCAGCGAAATCGGCAACAAGATAATTTTCCGAAAGAGGTGAAAGCAGGCCACCTGCCCCTTCGATCAGAAGATAATCGACTCGTTCGATCCACCATTTCCAGCCATCGAGAAGAAGCGATTCATCAACGGTTCGGGATTCCATTTTCGCAGCCCGATCCGGAGCCAAAGGTGCTGCGAAGGTTTGCGGACAGATTCGGTCTTTTGATTCACGCCCCTGCAAGGCCTGGTGGAGAAGTTCAACATCCTCCCATTGCCTCTTCCCGGATGAATCGGTTACTGAACCGGAGCAGGCAGGTTTGTACGCTCCTGTCGATTTTCCCTGCTGGAGCATTTCTCGAATAATCTGGCACGAAACGAACGTCTTTCCGACATCGGTATTGGTGCCAGTGATAAAAAGCCCTTTGGCCGCCATGTTCGTCCTGCCGTCTGGGTTTGTTTTGCCGTCTGGCTTGTGTGAACCCTGCAACTGTCAGTTCGGGTTAAGAGCCGGTTTCGCCGGGGGCTTCCGGTGCCGATGTATCCGCCGGTTTTTGTTGCTCGGCCCGTTTCGCAGGAGGATGGGCATGGGGCGTGTTCGCGGCGACAAGAACGACTCCGATAATCACAGCGACCATCCCGACCCAAAGCAACGGACTTGTTTTTGTGATATCCTTCAGTTCAATCGCAGAGACAATCGCGGTGACCGTAACCGCTCCTCCAAAAACAATCGGCATCACAAACAGAGGTTTTCCTCCGCTGAGCATGGCTGATGTCAGACTGAAAGCACCAAAAGCCCCCAGGGTACCGGCCAGAAATCCCCATGTCATGGCCGGGCTTTGAGTTCCTGAAAAAGAGAAACTGTCTCCTTTGATTGACATGCCGGTGAGTCCCCCCAGGCATGCCCAAACGAGATACGCGATGCCAATAAAGACGTAGGGCTTGAACGCACTCCATTCACCTGTTGAGCTGCGGGCGTGCTGGAGCGTCGGGCCATAGAGTCCCCAACAGAGCGCAGTACCACACGCAAAAAGGATAGGAATCAACATTTTCATAGGTAGGCTTTCAAAAGAAGTAGGGTTGGTCGTCGGGCAATTGAGCAGGATTCTCAAAACAACCTACTTTGTATAACAAGATGGGAGTTGTTTTTTCAAACGAGAAGGGACTATTTCGAGTTGATGGACACTGATCTCCCTGTTGGTAACGCAAAAAGTCCCTGTTCAATCGGCATGACTGAACAGGGACTGGCTTGCCCGCTACTATTTCGTAAAGTTCTTCTTCGTGAAGTTCTTCGTACCACTAACGGTTAAAATTTACGAACGGTGCGAAAACTTTTGAAAATTCCATTTTGGTTACGGCGGTCAGAACAGACCAACCGTGCTGGGAGATTCCTATGCTTCCACTTTTTCGGAATCCGGAACAAACGTTGTTGTCGGCTCTGCAACTTTGCGATATCCCATATCCTTGAGAACTTCGAGAACTTCGCTCCAGGTGGGAAACTGGCGACCGGAGCGTCGTTTGTAGTTATCCATCGCCTTCATGAACTCGATTTCATCTCCGGAGTAGTCCCGTTCGCACGTGGTGGGATCGATCTGCTTGCGGCGTTCCACCTTTCTCCGCTCGACGGGTTGACGATTCTCCTTGTCTGTTCCCAGGCGTTCGCCGCCATCCACTCTTTTTCTTGTCGTTGTCCGCCGATCTTTTCTTCGGCGATCAACCACCAGTTCTTCGCATATTTCCATCTTTTGCAACTTCCTTCCACCTCTATGTGGCCCAAGAAAACAATCTGCTGCCGGGTTGAACATCGTTTATCCCAACCGACAACGCACCAACTGAACTGTGCCACATATTCACAGGATCGGCAAAAAAAGTTGACCGTATCGATCAGCGAAAACAGAAAGCAGGCATCACCAGTTCCGGTTATGCCACTTATCGGGATACACCAGCCCGGTTATCGGGAAGGCTCGATTTCCAGTTCGCGTGGTTTGCCCGCTTCAGCCTGCTTGACCAGTGTTGCCATTTCCCACGCGGTCACATAATGGTAGCGGATATGCGGATTCTGCCGGGAGTAATCGGCCAGCTGCTGATGGAACCGCTGCATTTGCGCACCGAGCAGCATGTCGATGTTCCCTTCCTTGCAGCCATGCGTGTGCAACTTGATGAACTTCCAGTTCGGTTTGCCCTGAACATGCACATTGGCTTTGAGCCAAAGTTTCAGACGATCAATTGTGGGAGGACGGGTTCCGTGAAGATCACCATTTTCGATACGGGGAAACACCCCCCATTTGGGAGGCGACCAACTTGGAACAAGTGGCCCCTGGATCATGAGCAGGCTTTCGGCGGGGGGCTTCTTTCCGACGATGGCAGGCTCTCCGGTATCGTGGCTTTTCGTTTTTCCTGGATGATTCGTCGCGTAGTAGATGCTGTTGATTGTTGATGTCTGTGTGTCCGATGGGGCGGAAGGCATCGTGAAGTCGGCGTAACAGCCGGTTTCCCGCAAGATTGTGATTTCTTCGTTCACACCACAGCAGTAGCCATCCGGCCGGGAGTTGCAGAGTGCCCAGTTACCATGAATGAATCCATAAACGATGTCGTTGGTAACTGGATCAAGCCGTAATAAACCGTGGCGATGAAAGAGCGTATCGCGAAACTCCTCCAATTTTTCGCGAAGTTGCTCCGCGGTATCACTTTCATGGTGCAAATGGACATCGACATCGCCAAAACCTGCCTGGCACAGTTCTTTCAGGCGATCAAGATATTCGGGCTCATATTCATCCTGCGGAAAAAAGAAGGTGTGTTGGGGAACCTGGCCCTTGCAATCGTGAAACTGGTCAAACAGTTTCGGATACTCGCTCACCCAGCGATCCACCAACGATATCCCAACCTCTTTTGGTGCCCCGCCCCGTCCCGGTTCGTAGTGGTCGCAAATCGCGATAAACAGTTCGATCGGTTCATCAGGCTGATTCGGTTCATGTTGTCGATTGGCGGGGAAGTAATAACTCCCGATCCACATATCGATATGACGCTGTTTCAACGCCAGCCAGTACCCGAGTATTCCGAGCAGCAGCAATCCTGTAATAATGATTGGTATCAGTGTCATAAGAACAAAAATGCAGAGTCTATCGTGCGGGCAAAGAACAGGAATTGGAACAGGAAATTGGCAGTATCAACATTCGACGGTATCAATAAAGAACCGCACAGCGGCCCTCAACATGGCTGTTTCGCCACAAACAACAATCAAACAGCTATCAAAAAGGTTTATTGGCCGTTTACAATCCAGGCGAGCAAACGGCGCCCATGCACATTGAATGCACCTATGTGACGGGAGTTTTTTCCGGCTTGCCGGTTCCTTCCGTTTTCTCCTTTTCATTCATTGAAGAAGTTGAAGAAGCAATCATTTCGTCCAGCAGCCTGGCAAGTTGCTCGGCACGGTTTCTACGCTGGTGTGATTTTGGTGACCAGTTTCCCACATCGAGAGACTTTCCCTCCCGATGTCGTTTTAGCTGATTTCCCATCGCCGCTGCAATATCTTCCGGTGAGGCAGGATTACAGGGGAGCGCATAGGGACAGTCCTCTGTTAATTGCCACATGTCGCCGGGCGGAGAAATCAACAAAAACGGCTTTTCAGCAGCGATGTACTCGAAGATTTTCCCGTTAACTACCCGTTCCGCTCCCGGAAGATTCGAATTCAACAACAGCAGGCAGTCCGAAGTCTGCATCAGTTGAATCGCTTCATCGTGACTGATGAACGGCAGGCGAACAACCCGACAGGAGAACCGCTCCAATTGATCGAGCAACTTTTCCTGTTGAGCGGTTCGTCTGCCCGCAACAACGAATTCCATCTGTTCGAGCAACTCGGGCGAATCCTTTTCCAATCGTCGCATCGCATCGACAAACGGCCCGATGCTGTTCAGATTCCAAAGCGTTCCGACATAGGCCAGGCGATACCTGTTCAAACCGTTGCCATAATCCTTCCGCGAGCTGTTCATCGAATTGCCCTGCGTGAAATCATCGGGATCGTAACCGTTATAGATGAACTCGCAGCGAATCGACGACCCGGCCTCCCGGGCTGTCTGTCTCACGGACTCACAACTGGAAGGTGTTGTCGCAATGGCCAGCGTCGCCTCCGAGAGCAGACGATTCTGCATACGTGACTGGATGGCTTTCGAAATGAAGTTGGGCTGCTTGTTTTCCCAGTAGGCATTGCTGATCCCCCATTCATCACGATAATCGAGAAGCAGAGGCAGTCCCGATTTCTTCGCCAGTTTTCGTCCCACCAGAAACGAGGAAAACGGCGGAGCGGTCGCAATGATCGCGTCATGTTCTGTTTCCTGCAGAAGTTTTCTTCCCGCGCGTACCGCATTGATGTACCACAAAATTTGCATATCCGGTTGCAGGAACAGATTCACCGTCGATTTCAACAATGGCTTGAGAAACCGCTTCCCCGGTTTCGAGGCCGATGCACCTGACTGTTTCTGTTCGGATGCCAGTTTCTGCTTCCATGAGTAACCCGGTTCCCATGTTTTCGCCTTGGTGATCAGAGTGCTTTTCGGAATATCTGCGCAAAGTGAATCATCTGTTAATGGAACGGACGGATTGGTGACCGTCAAAACGGAAGCATCCCAGCCAAACTCGCAAAGGTACTTGATAAACTTCACCACGCGATGTACTCCAATTCCTCCAGCCGGTGGGAATTGGTAGGCCACGAATAAAACCCGTTTTCGTCGCTGTCCCTGATTCACGGAAACTTTATGGTTCACAGAAATGATACCTTCGTCCTCTGGTTCGGTTAAAACACTACGCACAGGCTAAGCCAACCACGACGCACATTGCTTCAATTCTTCGCAGCAGCTTGGTGGTGATGAACGAAATCAGCCACGCAACTCCTCCGGCAAACTTCCTGTCATTTGCGTCCCTTCCCGTTGGCCTCTCTCGCGTTCCAGGGCTCTGATTGATGATTCTGGGACAGAATTCCGTGGGAGAGATGCCCAGCACGGCTGGTCTGTTCTGACCGCCGTAACCAAAATGGGATTTTCAAAAGTTTTCGCCCCATTCGTAAACTTTAACCGTTAGTTGTATAAAATACCGGTTCCGCTGAATTAATTACTCGTCAGAAATATAGCTCAAAACAACGGTCATTCCCTGAAACCGGGCTGCGATTGCTGAAATCGTTGCGTGAAACCGGGTAACTCTGGTTGAGTCTGCAGTTGATGAAGAAACTACAGGAATGAACTTGAACAGATGTCAGCGCAGCAGTGTACTGCTCACTCAGCCTGTTTGGCGAGTGTTTGCGGCGATACCAGATACCATACCGCCTGCATAACCACCATTTTGTTCACATAGAAGGAACTGCTGCCCCAGACAACATGCCTGCAGTTACTGTCTGTGCGTTCATGTTTCGGTTGTTTTTAATCAGAAAAGTAAAAAAAAAAAATAATTTGTAGAATTTCAATTATTGCAGCGTTACCTTGGCTAGACGGAGGGAATTCACTGCAGGTGTTGCAATGAGTAAAATTCCTTCCACCGTTCATGATGAAACTTCCCCCTTGTGTTATTACTCGGGAGTGAGACGTACGCGGGTAGAGAAGCGTATCTCGGCAGACAATCGTATCCTGTCGAAACAGTTGTCTTGCATGTTTCTCTTAAAAATGAAAGTTGTTGAAAATGTCAGAACGCACATTGTTTTCGAAGGCCTTTACATCATTGTTTAGTCAACTTGCTGGTTCTGTTTTTCCTGGAACAGGTCATCGGATGAAGCGAAGTCGAAGAAGGATGGGGCTGTCTTCCTCTGTTTCGGGGAAAAGTGCAGAAGTCCTCGAGGATCGCTTCCTGTTGGCAGGTGCTACTGGCGTTGATAACTCGCTCGGTGCCCCAACAGATTTGCAAAATCTCAAAGGCGATTTTGACGGCGATGGCAACGAAGATATTGCCCGATTAACGCAAACCGGTGAATGGCAGATCGGAATTTCCGACGGTGCCAACTCCTACGATTTCTCAAAATGGTCGCGCTGGAAAACTTCCACCTTGCAGGAAGTGCAGGTTGGCGATTTCAATGGGGATGGAAAAGATGATATCGCCGGCCTGTTTGGTAAGGGGAGAAAAAAGAACTGGTGGGTCGGCATTTCCAACGGTTCTCATCTGAACAACAAGAAATTTGACAGATGGGATACACAGGAAGGGCTGGATCAGGTTCACGTAGGTGATTTTGACGGAGATGGAAAGGACGACATCGCTGGTCTGTTCGGCAATGGTGCGAAAAAGACCTGGAAGGTCGGCGTTTCATCCGGCTCGGATTTCTCTATCGAAGACTGGGGACGCTGGAACACGGCAGGTGGGTTAGATGACGTCGTCGTTGGCGATTTCAATGGGGATGGAAAGGACGACATCGCCGGCCTGTTCAAGGGAAAACATTGGAGAGTCGGCGAAGCCGGGACTCACAGCTTCGATCTTTCAAGATGGGCCACTTGGGCATTTGCTTCCGAAGGTCTGGATCAGTTGGAAGTGAAAGATGTTGACGGCGATGGTGACGATGACGTAACGGGCGTCGATTCCCATGGACGTTCCTGGACCAGCCGTTCTTCAGGAACTGACTTTTCCCTTGAATACGATGCTGTCAACGACGCCAACGCGGGTTCCGTCGAGCTGCTTGATGATGGCACATTGAAAATCACCGGAACAGCGGGAGCCGACGATGTGACCACAAAAGTGGAAGACGGGAATGTCCTTGTCAAACTGAAGGGTGACGATGATCCACAAACCGATGATGACGTCTATGCCCGGTTCGATGTCTCCGAAGTCGCTCGCATCCTGTATCTGGGAGGCGATGGAGATGATCGATTCGTCAATCGTACCGGAATCGATAGCGAAGCCCACGGTGGTGCTGGCGATGATATCCTGGTTGGCGGAGGCGGGGATGACTCTCTGTTTGGTGACGCCGGCAGGGACAGACTTCGCGGACGCCATGGAAACGACACCTTGAGAGGGGGCGTTGGAAGAGACCGACTGGAAGGCGGCCAGGGTAGTGACGATTTCCTTGAGAACGAGAACGACGATGACTTCGAAGATGAAAGTGGAGAAGACCGTCGTCACGACGAAAACACTGAGGAGGACAATGGTTCGACCGTAAACGGCAACGGTGACAACGGAAATGGTCACGATCAGAACGGAAACGATAGTAGCCACAACGGTAACAACAGCAACGGAAATGGTCACGACCAGAATGGAAACGATAGTGACCACAACGGCAACGACGACAACGGAAATGGTCACGACCAGAATGGAAACGATAGTAGCCACAACGGCAACGACGACAACGGAAATGGTCACGACCAGAATGGAAACGATAGTGACCACAACGGCAACGACGACAACGGAAATGGTCACGACCAGAACGGAAACGATAGTGACCACAACGGCAACGACGACAACGGAAATGGTCACGACCAGAACGGAAACGATAGTGACCACAACGGAAACGACGACAACGGAAATGGTCACGACCAGAACGGAAACGATAGTGACCACAACGGAAACGACGACCACGGAAATGGTCACGATGCCAATGATGATGATCGTAAAGACGATTAAACCGTTTCCTGCAACTCGTATGCAGGATCGGTTCCGAATGTTTTCGGACGACTATTGCTGTTGCCCTTGAGTAACGCGAACAGCTCTGATTGCTTTTGCAGTCGGAGCTGTTTTTAATTGATCTGATGTTGACCTGTTGTTGATCCATCGAAGAGCGAAGATCTGTTTGCCGGGTCTCCAAGCCTGATTATTGGTGGTTGCTGGTGGACTCAAAGAAGTTGATCAGCGGCCCGAAATATTTTTCGTAACGGGCAGTCATCGGAGCATGGAGGATGATTTCCGTAATCGTGGAATCCGTTGAAGAGAGCAGATAACTTCCCCCGGTTATTGAAGCCGCCGCGGATAAAACGCCGGAATTGTTTTTCAACGTGGCGTTTGCGTCTGCCTTCCAAATAATCCTGGGGTCAGTTTCAAGATCGCCCGTTTCGTAAAGATAGACATTATTGTCCGTCAGTAGAACAAAATACTCTCCCGGTAACTCATACTCTCCCTGTCTGACTGTTACCTGTGGGAATAATGACCGAGGCGATTCCTGTTTGAGATCGACCGTTAGGCGGTTATACAGGATTGCCCTGGCTTGTGCGGGAGTTGGCTTTTCATTGAGCGTGTTGATTTCCGGATATTGGCGAACCGCGGTTGCATGAAAAGCGTCGAGAAGTTTACTGAACGTGGAGTTTCTGTCTCGGCGATAATAAAGCCCGAACTGAATGAGTACCATTTCGATTTCCGGACTGTACAATTCCTGCTCGACATACAGCAGACACAATGCGTCGATGAGGCCATCTATCCGGACGTCATCAGGATCGAGATCAGGAGGAGTAAAATCCTGTTGCCGGTTATCTGAAACGGCCTTTCTGATTGTTTCTTCCGTCGCTGTCAATCCGAGCCTGTCCCACGTGGCGGTTTGACTCAACTGTAGCAGTTGGGTGATGATCTGTTCTTCCCCCTGCTGCAGTAATTGTGATGAAAATGCAATCAGGCAATTGATGATTTGCGCAGAAGCCGCTTCGTTTTTCTGTTTCTCCTTGATCGGTGAAGAACGGAGCGATAATTGCAAATCGAGATGCCCCTGGACGCCCTGCTTCCATTTTTCGGCCTGTTTCGATGTGGTGCCATGCAGAACCTCACGATGTGCCTTTTCAAGCAGTTCAATAATTTTCCGCCGTTCGGATTCTTTCAGAAGTTCGGGATGCGTCAGGGAGCGATCAATCGTTTTGCCAGCCACCACACAACGGTAAAGCGAAAGGCGATCGTATTCATTTCGTAGCTGAAGTCGACTGATTTCCTGCAGGATGTACTGAATTTTTTCGCGGGAATCCGGAAAAGCAGCCGACATGTGGGTCAATTCGACAGCATAACACCAGTTCGGGTCACGATAGCGAAAACCGTCGCTGTAAATGGATGCGACTTCATAGCCAACCACACGAACAATCGACTGCATGAAACCGATTGCCTGCCTGTCAATATAATTGGCGGCGATTTTTTTCGCCCCCAGTTTTCCGAGTTCGGTTGCGCCCCACATCAATCCGATCGTGATCGGGTTGGTACTGGCAAGAACGCGACCAAAATAGGCTCCCTTGGTGGCCCAATTCAGATAGGGAGCCGCCTTCTGGTAAGCCCCGTAAACTTTAATGGCACCGCGAACGGTATCGTATGTTTGCTGGATGTTGTACGATTTCAAATCGAGCGGAAGCTGATCCATCACGGCGAGCAGATGCAGCCCGATTCGGTTCAACGCCCGAGCAAGCTGTTCAGGACTGGTGTGCAGAAGAGGATTCTCCAGCCCCGGTTGATAGACATGGGCGATCTGTTGGGCAATATCGATCAAATCATCACGCAGCAGCCTGGCATCGAACGGACCGTGTGGCGAGTAGGCGTTGCCGCGGATTTTTTCGTAGATATGCCCGGCACTGGAATCGAGAATCTCTGCAACCTGTCGATCTTTTTCTGCAATTTCACGCTGCTGCGATGGCGCTGGGAAAGCAGCTAACGGTTCCGAAACCACGTCTGCGGATTGCAAATCGAGCAACTCCGGACTATCGAGCCATTCGTGAATTTTGCAATATCGATCCGTCAGTTTTCGAGCCTCCTGCTCCAATCTCGCCGCCTCTGCCTGAAATTCCTGCTGTAATTCTTTCCGGTACTGTTCGAGTTCCCTTCGCTGCTGTTCAATCAGGACGGCAGGGGTGTGGGCGAGTTTTTTCTGAACTTGCAGGTGGTAGCGGTAGACAAGAACGAGGCTGCCTATTTGGGCAATCAGAAGGGCAAACAACGCCACAGCCGTTCCGTCTTGCTGTGGCCACTGGAAATGGCCCCACATGGCGATTGCAAGCAACGCGGTAGCGAGGGAGCAGAGCATCAGGAGTAATATTGAAACGCGAAACAACATAAAAAATGGAATCTCTCAGTTTGCTCCGAAGCCGATCATCATATTTTACAGGCAAAAACGCAGCGGAAATCGCCCGATTAATGGAAACCCGAACGTTTCTACGTTACAAGGAAGGGATGAAAATTGGTAGAGTTCAGGTTGAAAGCCCGTTCCGGTTTTGTGTCGATTGTCAGAAAAGGGGAAACATCATGGTAAAAACAGGCATATTTGCATTCGCGTTGGTTCTGGGATTGTTGACTTTCCAAACGGGGCAGATGGTTGTTGCGGGAGAATTGAAACTCGGACAGACCGTCCCCGAGTTTTCTGCTCCCGATCAACAGGGGAAAAAATGGGACTCCAAAGATCATATTGGCAAGAAAATTCTCGTTATCTATTTTTATCCTGCGGACATGACCGGCGGCTGCACCAAGCAGGCCTGTGC
>JALTOP010000260.1:0-4105 GCA_027000105.1 Planctomycetaceae bacterium
GTAATGGTAAACCCGGCAGGAACCGGCAACCCGATGTTGCTCATTTCGGCCAGATTGGCTCCTTTGCCGCCCAGCAAATTCTTCATGGACGCGTCGCCGTCCGATTTCCCATCACCAAAAAAATAGACCCTTTTCGTGTCAGACGACATAATTTTCTTCTACTCCGCAATTCATTACCCATAAACACGACCTGATGCACATTTCCCACGAAATGCACTGTGAACAGCAGACGGTACCAAGCCGCAAACGGGGATGCAAGTGAGCCCGGATCAGACCGTTTTTTTGAGTCGCCCTCAAGGCTTCGGTTGCCGGAATGGTTCATGCGGAAGAAAGTTGTCCCGGAGATACTTGAAGCGTTTCCTCCAATCGGCTCGCTGCTGTTCATTCAATTCCGCTGCGACCTTTTCGCTGAATTCATCGGTCAGAGCACGGACTTTGGGATGAACTTCCTGACCTATTTCCTCCAGCGTGTCAAAATGATCACGGACGATTTTCCTGATCCTGGCCTGTTGTTCTTCGGTCAGGTCGTATTTTGAATTGAATCGAGCCATGGCCCGTTCCGTCGCTATTTCCGGTCGAAACTGGAAATTGGTAACCGAATACCTGATGAAACTGAGCGTGACAAGAACACCGATAACAACACCGCACATCAAAATGACAAGCGAGAGCAGCAGTCTTGTCAACAAGCGGGATCGAGATGTCACCACGGAGTCTGTTTTTACTGGTAAAACACTGTTTCCGTTCCCGTTTTCTTTCAGATTCAATTCGTTCATGGAAACAATGTCTCCGCTTGCACGATTTCCATCGCTGGATGATTGATCAGCATAAGCGTATCCAGATTGAAAAACAGGGCAAGGCATGTCGCGACAATCGATAACGCAGCGAAACAGGGAATTGCGTAATCAACGGGCTCCCGTTTTTGTCTGATCACCTGATGACGCAATGTCTGCAAAACCGATGCCGTGACATCAACCGGCGGGCTGAATTCGGGATCAACCTGCTTCGCCAGATGTTCAAGTTGTTCGTGGATGTTCCTGCTTTTCATTGGATGACCTTCAATCGTCAGGTGCGTCGTGGCGTTCCTTCAAGGCACATACTCCCACTTATTCCATTTAGACGCGTTTAGCGCGTTGCCATGCTTTCTACGATTTCTTTTCCATCAGTCGTTTCAATTTCTGCCTGGCCCGATAGGCCTGTACTTTCGTCATGGTGACAGACCAGCCTGCCAGTTCGGCTGCCTGTTCCATCGAGCATTGTTCCCAGTATAACAACGTCAAGACCAACCGATCCCGTGGAGGGAGTTGTTCCAATAAACTCCGCAACAGTTCGGCGGCGTGCTGTCTGTCTGTCCCGTTTTCAACAGCAGCCAGCGATTCAACCAGGTTCGGCGAGAGCGGTTTCTGTTTGCGATTCCGGTCTCGCTGCTTCCAGTAACGGTAACCCTGTCGGGTTGCGATCGTTCTGAGCCAGGCTGCAAAGGAACCTTCAAACCGAAATTTCGACAAATTGTAAAACGCTTCGACGAATACGTTATGCACGAGTTCTTCGTGTTCAGCCGCATTGTTGGTAAACTTCCACATTCGATTGGCGACAAATTTCTGGTGTCTTTCGATCAGATTGGCAAACGCATCGCCATCGCCCTGCAAAGCCAGGTTGATTTCCGTCCTGTCCCGTTGTTCGAGCGAGTCCTGTTGCGGGCGGCTTCTTTCTTCGTTGAAAAAAGTCGAAAAGAACTGGAACAACTCCATTGCGTCAAAAAGCAATCCCGTTCTGACTGATACGGGATTGCCCATGACGAGATCCGCTTGCAGGGCCAGCCGAGACATGACGCTACTTCACCTTTTCACGGAATTTATCGACTGAGTTCCAGATGGCCGCTCTGGTTTCATCGATTTCTTTTTTCTGCTCGGTCGTGAGAACCCGACGGGCCTGCTGACGGGTTTTGGCAAACTCCAAAGCCGCCCTGGCAACCGCATCTCCCAACTCGTCAGATACCTTTTTCAGTTCCTGCTCACTTTTCCCGCTGGTGATCGCCTCCGAAAGAGCACGCCGCGACTTCAGAACCGATGTGACGCTGTTTCGCAGCACCTCTTTTCGAGACTCGTAGATACCGACAATCTGCTCCCGTTGCCCCTCGGAAAGATCCAACTCCGAACGCAACACCATCATCCGCCCGATCGCACCACGTACCAGATCGCGAACAGCTTCCAACTTGGCCCGCTTTTCGGGTGAAAGTTTATCACAACCGCCGAAGCGAAGGAATGGAGGCTGATTCATCGCCAGCAAACTCTCTTCGCTCAATAGACATGCCGCAACCCGTTCTTCTGCCTCTGTCTTTACTGACTGCATGACCGAAAAACCGAACAAAAGCGATGCAGTCACAGCGCCGATTACCAATTTCTTCCTGTTCATCGTGACATCTCCCATACTAAATTCACCAATTTGACATCAAGCAGAAACCATTTCCCGCTTCTGCAATCTCTGTGGAGACAAGTCGAATTTGGTTACAGCTTTTTTCAGATTTTTTTGAAAGATTTTTTTGAAAGAAACATCATTCGCTTTTCGATTCTCGCTCTCACCGGTCGTTCTTGCCCGTTTCGCTGGCAATCATTTCAACTCGAACATATCATCAGTCGTGGATATGTAGTGGTGAATATGTCGTCTGTAATGGTGGGGCTATTGCCCGGAACGAAACCGACGCCGGGGCTTACGCTTTCCCCGGCCCAACACTTTTCCAGGAACTGGAGGAATGGCGGTGATGTCAGTAGCGATGTCAGTAATGAAAAGGTTGACGCAGTTTGTCGCTGTTCTATTATTTTTGACTCCGCCCGTCTCAACCGAGGCAGCCGCGTCCGAATTTTTCGAGCGTCATCCATTGAAGCAGGGGGTCGTGGTTCTGCTGGATATTCCACAAAACGATGTCGATGCCGTGATTGCGTATTGTCAGAGCAATGAAGTTGTTCTGTACGTGCAGACAGAGGATCCTGCCCAGCTCAAGGCGATTCAAACGGCAGCAGATCAAGCGGGACTTTTGGGCCAACGCATTTTTGCGGATGCGGGCAGTCTTTCCTCCATTCAAATTGTTGACAACCTGGCCGATCTGATTCTGGTTGCCCCTTCCGCACAGAAGCTGGTGAGTGATCAGGAACTGCTGCGCGTTTTGCATCCTCGGGCATCGGCGTATATCGGTTCGCGGAAGTTGACAAAACAGGAGCCGGCTGGTGTTGATGACTGGACTCATCCGTACCACGGGCCGGATAACAATCCGCAGTCGAAAGATAAGCTGGCCCGCGGAAAATTGCGGACACAGTTTATCGGTTATCCGAAATTCAGTCCGATGCCCGAACAAAGCGTCATCGGCGGCGGACGCATTTACAAGGCAATGGGCCATATCGCTCACAAGGCGAATCAGTTCAAGTGGCTCAACACGCTCGTGTGCATCAATGCGTATAACGGCACAATCTTGTGGAAACGACCACTCCCCAAGGGCTTCATGATTCATCGCAACACGATGATTGCGACCGACGATGCTCTTCTTCTGGGAGATGATCAATCGTGCAAAATCATTGATGGCAAAACAGGCAAAACCCGTAGTGAATTGGTGATTCCCGAGGAGATTTCAGATGGCCCTGTCTGGAAATGGATGGCCTTCCGCGATGGTATTCTGTATGGATTGGTGGGACATCGGGAAATCAAGGTCGATACACAAAAAGCGGCTCGCAGGGGGATCGGCCACTGGCCCTGGGCGATGTGGCAGGGGCATGACTATAAAGATCCGAAGACATCATTCGGATTCGGGCGGACGCTGGTTGCTTACGATCTGAAAACAAAAAAAAGACTCTGGGAATACCGCGATGAAGATTACCTCGATGCTCGGGCGATGTGCATGAACAACGAAAAGATTTTCTTCTATGTTCCCGAAAAGTTCCTCGCCGCCGTCGATATGAAAACAGGGAAACAATTGTGGAAAAACAGCGATGCCGATTTGCTCAAAGCGATTGGGAAAAATCAGAAAGCTCAATTGTGGAAAACCGGTTACTCGACCAGTTGCTATCTGAAATGCAATGAGAAGCAAATTTTCTTTGCCGGCCCGCAGCGATTGAAG
>JALTOP010000260.1:4115-4455 GCA_027000105.1 Planctomycetaceae bacterium
CGATTGAAGATGGTAGTCGCCTCCGCAGCCGACGGCAAGTTGCAATGGACATACAAAACCGGAAACGTGCAGCTCGTTTTACGGGACGATGCGATTTACGCTGCCGGTCCACTGATCCGTGAGGTCAAGGGAGAAAACGGCGTCAAACTTGCCTACGAAGATGGGAAAGTTTTGGCTGGTTTTCCTTCACGTCGGGCATGCACTCGCGCCACAGGCGCAGCGGACAGCATTTTTTATCGTGCTGATGGCGGAACCGTCCGCGTAATGACGGATAACGACCATGCCACTCACCTCGACCCGATGCGGCCACCGTGTCAGGATGGCGTGCTCATTTCCAACG
>JALTOP010000261.1 GCA_027000105.1 Planctomycetaceae bacterium
GTGAAGCGGGTTTTGACAAGCAAACGCTTCATCGAAAAACGGCCTCTCAATCTGAATGCGGAACTTGTTTTCCTGGAAGACCTGAAGGAAAAAATCACTTCAACCGACAAATTACTCGCCGCACTCCAGACCTATCTGCTTCCCGCGTTTTTGCTCGAACGCCTGCTGAGGTTGCATCGGCAGGATCGATTCGCCCCGATGACGATTATCTACACCTCTGGCTCGACGGGGGAGCCCAAAGGTGTCGTGTTGACGCATCACAACATCACCACGAACATCTGGGCGGTCGATTATCTGCTGAATCTGAGCAAAAAAGATACTCTCATCGGCGTTTTGCCTTTCTTCCACTCGTTCGGGTACACGATTTCCCTCTGGGTTGTTGCGGCTTATCCGCCAATGGGGGTTTATCATTTCAATCCGCTTGATGCCCGCATGATTGGCAAGTTGATCCAGAAATATTCCGGGACGGTCATTCTCTCTACACCCACGTTTTTACGCAGCTATTTGAAACGGATTACTCCGGAACAGTTCAAAACGATTTGGCTTGTCGTTCTGGGGGCGGAGAAGTTGCCTCAGGATGTTGCCCAACAGACGATCGACAAATTCGGCGTTTCTCCCGTGGAAGGGTACGGTACGACGGAACTCTCTCCGTTGGTTTCTGTCAATCTGCCTGATGTTGTCGAAGATTTTGCCACCTTGAACTACAACCGCAGAGGAACCGTTGGTCAGGCGATACCCGGCACATTGGCAAAGGTGATCGACCCCGAAACCCATCAGGAATTGCCTTTCGACGCCGAAGGCCTGCTCGTCATCTCTGGTGCGAATGTCATGGCCGGTTACTACAACAAGCCGGAAAAAACGAAAGAGGCGATGATCGACGGTTGGTACAACACGGGTGATTTTGCGAAAATCGACGCCGACGGCTACATCACCATCACCGGACGACAAAGCCGATTTTCAAAAATCGGGGGCGAAATGGTCCCCCACATTCGGGTTGAAGAAACGCTCGCCGCCAAGCTCGATCAAATTGATCCTGTCACCGAGGAACAGGCCGAAGCGACTCCGGGTAGCGGCGTCCGCCTGGCTGTCACTTCCGTGCCCGATCCCAAAAAAGGGGAACGGCTTGTTGTCTTACATCGACCGATGAACTGCAAACCGGAAGACCTGTTGAACAATCTTGAAGATTCCGGCTTGCCCAACCTCTGGCTTCCCACAGCCGATTCTTTTGTTGAAGTCGACGAAATCCCGCTTCTTGGAACGGGAAAACTTGATCTCAAAGGGATCAAAACAAAAGCCCTGGAGCACTTCGGCATCGAACAGGGATAACTCTCTTCTGACGTAGGGAAACGACTTGGGGAATTTCAGTTAATCAACAGTTAATCAAGTTGACAGAGTGAGGTGGAGTTGAATGAAGAAATATACCTTTCTGGAATTTTCAGGGCTCTCAAAAGTTCTCGTCACGTTTATGATTATCGAGGCTGCCGTTTGTGTCATCGCGATCTATAGTGGATATGAGGAGTATCAACTGCTGAGAGTTATTGAGGCGGGAGAAGATTATACGCAAGAGCAAATTGATTTTAACGATCTCCGACAGGGAGTCGTCGGCTTGCTGCAAGTCGTCGTGATGCTCATTACCGCCATTGCATTCCTGAAATGGAATTATCGAATGATCAACAATGCCTATTGTGTTGACGACTCCACGCTGACCATTTCTCCCGGTTGGGGAATCGGTTACTATTTTGTTCCCATTTTCAGTCTTTGGAAGCCCTATCAGGCGCTGCGGGATGCGTATGATGTCTTTGTCTCAAAGTGTGCGGTAGATCGTAATGGGATCATCTTGCCACTCTGGTGGGGAGCCTATCTTATATCATGCTTTCTGGGACAGATCGTATTTCGCTTCTCGCTACAGGCGGAGACCGTTGACAGTATCATCCTTTCCACTTCATTGTCGATGGTCTCCGATGCCTGGGATTTTATTCTCGATCTGATTGGAATCATGCTCGTCATGCATGTCAGCCATGCCTGTGAGGAATGTTTCGAAAGTCGCCATTCACACGATCATTTTACCGATGACTTCGACAAGGATGACGTTTCATTTGAGTAGAGACCAAATTTTTATTCAGCGTGATGCCTGTCGTCGCATTGCTTTTTCTGTTCCCCTCACGGCTTGTTTGCAAAGGGGGGGCTGAAATAGGCTAACAGAATCAAGGGACATTTACCATTATCCGAGAAGTCGTTGTATGAATTGGTATAAAGCTATTGCTGTCTACCTGTTTTTGGGGGCCTGCTCAAACTGCTGTGCCTGGGAGTCAAAGCGGGTAGTTCTCATTCATGAAACGGATTCAGGCATTCAGTTTGGAAGCTGGGGAAAGTTGCCGAATGAACCCGCTGCAACGCTGATTGTTTTGTCAGGCACGATCGAGGAATCACTTGGAAACGCCTACTTCCGCCAAGCTGGAAACGAGCTGGGCAAGCAAGGCTATTTGCTGATTTCGATAGATCTGCCCTGTCATGGAAAACAGCATCGAACAGGCGAACCGAAGGGATTGGCAGGCTGGCCTTTCATGTGTCTGAATGGTGATAACTTTGTAGACGAGACGAACAAACGGCTTTCTGCAATTTTGGATTATTTAATCAGGCGGAAACATACTGATCCACAGAAAATTGCGGTCTGTGGAACATCGCGAGGTGGTTATCTGGCGTTACAGTTTGCCGCTTTCAGTCCACGAGTGAAAGCGGTTGCTGCTTTTGCTCCAGTGACAGACCTTGCGGCGTTACGGGAATTTCGCGGCATCGAAAACAACAAGATGGTGCAATCTCTGGCAATCAGCAATCAGGCAGAAAAATTAGCAGGGCTTCCCATCTGGATTGTCATTGGAGATCGCGATCAGCGAGTCGGCACCGATCACGCGATTTCACTGGCTCGTCGAATAACGAATGCTTCACTTGCCAAAATAAATGAAAGCAATGTAGAACTTCACGTCATCGCAGAACCGCTCGGGCATACTGTTCCCAAAGGTTCTGCAGAGCAGGCTGCCGCCTGGATTGCTCAGCAACTGAAAACAGATTCTTCTAATTCTAAGGACCCTGAATAACCAATGATAAAACTTCGACTGTTCTTTTCCATCGGATTGGTTTTCATTGTGGGGTTTGCAGTATTTCTCCCCTGTCACCGAGTTGGAGCAGAGGGTGCCCAATCGTCAGGAATTTCGGTTGACGGCGGTCCGCCTGTTAATGAAGCGGTATTTTTTTCTTTTGATGATCATGCAATTCCCTGGCGAAACAATCTGAAATTGACGGTAGTGCAGCCAACAAAATATTCCGCGAATCCGGTACTTCGTCGCGGAGGGGAAAATACCCCTGATCATGGCCATGCCATTTTGTACGGTAGCGTCTTGCGCATCGATGGGAAGTTTCGCATGTGGTACTTGGGAATGTTTGAAAGTGATCTGAAAAGCGGTCAGGCACCGGGATGGTGGCGGCCGATGTGCTATGCCGAGAGTAATGACGGAATTAACTGGACAAAGCCTGAATTGGGGCTTGTCGAATTTAAGGGAAACAGGAAAAATAATATTTGCCTGATCAATTCAACTGTCCCGTCTTTGGCGAAAGTCAACGATTTTCTTTCCGTGATCTATGAGCCAAGTGAACCGAATCCGAAGCAGCGATATAAATGTGCTTACATTGCCCATCCACCTTTTGGTGACGTGCGAGGTGGACGAAGCAATATCGGACCGGATGAACGGCGCTGGACGGCTTTCGTTTGCGCCACCAGTGCAGATGGTTTAACGTGGGACGTTCTCGGGGACCGTCCCATGAATGCGGGTGGGGAACGATTCGAAGTTTCCAGTTTGTATCGTCACGGCAACTTTTATTATGCACATGGTCAGTTGATTTCGCCGTGGATTTGGCGAATGGATGGCAGTGATATCGGTCGCGCAATGTTCTGTTATCGTTCTTCCGATTTCAGAAACTGGTCACGAGCCAAGGCGTTTTCTTTTGCGAGACCGGGCCAGTTGACTGCAACGCCAGTCCATGGACAGCAAACACACATGGGAGCCGGTATGTGGAATCGGGGCAATGTCATTGTCGGCTTGTATGGCATGTGGCAGGATGCAGAGAAGAAACAGCATGATGGTCAATACTGGAATCAGGGTGTCGCGGTTGATCTCGGATTGATTGTCAGCAATGACGGAATCCATTTCCGGGAACCAGTTCCCGATTTCAAAGTAATCTCCCGAGGAAAAAAGGGAGAATGGGATTCCATTGCACTGCTCCAAGGACATGCGTTTGTCAATGTGGGAGATAAAACCATGATGTGGTATTCACACTGGGATACCGGCGGGAAATTGCGAAATATGGAAATCGGTCTAGCAACGATGAGACGTGATGGTTTCGGTTATCTGAGCAGAAAAGTTCCAGATTCATCTGCTCATTTTGTAACGACA
>JALTOP010000262.1:0-10701 GCA_027000105.1 Planctomycetaceae bacterium
TTATAATCCGCCGATCGGTCGCAGCAAAAAGGCGGAAAAATATACCGAAGCCGATCTGCTCGAAAACCCGACGCTCAAGGATTTTACCGAACAGGCAATTCGTGTGCTCAACCATAACGATTCCCCTTTCTGGCTAATGGTGGAAGCGGGCGATGTTGATTGGGCAAACCATGATGACAACATCGACAATTCCATTGGAGCCGTTCTCAGCGGCGACGCCGCCGTCCGTTCGATTACTGATTGGGTCGAAAAAGAGAGCAACTGGGAAGAATCTCTGCTGATTGTCACGGCAGATCACGGACATTACCTTGTTTTGGAAAATCCGGAACTGCTGATTTCGAAACCAGCTTCAAAATAGACTTTTCCTGCTGTTCAAAACGGAAACCTGCGGAATAGGGAACCGGGAATGAGATTTGTTTTCATGGGATCATTTGCAGTTCTCTTTTTTGTCGGCTGTATGAAACAGGAGGAAACAACTCCGAGGAACCGACATACACGCCAATCCACCACAAAAAAGGAACCACAGCAGGCCCCCATCACTCTCCCGGAACCAATCACTCTCTCGGGAGTAGTTCTTCACAAAGACTGGACAAAAACAAGGGAGTCATGGAACGCAGGCGGTAGTGATTACTACGTGCTGAAAGTTGAGGACGGGAACCTGAGGCCCGATCAACAAACAGCGCAGGAGGGTGTCATTCTTCGCCCCTCAAAATCGATCCCTTTCGAAAGCCTTGCGCAGTATGTCGGCAAATCTGTTTCTTGCCGAGGCGAATTCATCCGCGGACAGCCTTATATCCCGCCGAAAGACAGTCTGGAGCAAATTCCCGCTCCTGCACATGACCCGATCACCGGGGAATTGGACTACCCCAACAAGGGAAGTGGGTTCAAAGTCCTGGCAATCGAACCGTTAAAGTAAAGAAGAAAAAGAGACCAGGGACAATCCTGCTCGCCTGCGGCCTGAATAGCATCCCAATTGAATCCATCTATCACTCGACAAAATGAACAGCAAGCAAGACGGCACCTTCTTTTTTTGTCAAATGACTTTTTATGAGGAATTAACTGAATTGATCACAAAAACTGCTCTACTGTTCAATGCGTTCGTGTCTGGTGTTATCGCATTAAGCACTCATTGCGTGTTTGCGGATGAGCCCATACCGATCGGACATCGTGGCATGTTACGACATGCTCCCGAAAACACATTACCGGCTTTTGCGGTCTGTCTGGAATTGGGAATTGGATTCGAGCTTGATGTTCGCACGACAAAAGATGGACACCTGGTTGTCATTCATGACGACTCGGTTGAGCGAACAACGGATGGGCCCGGTTGTTCGATTCGTAAATTGACTTTGAAGCAGGTAAAACAGCTCGATGCGGGTCGTTGGTTTGATCCGGTTTTTACCGGCGTGCGCATCCCGACGCTGGAAGAAACGTTTGAATTAATCAAACAGCGCAAGCGCGGGCCGACGCTTATTGCCTTGAATATCAAACAGGTAAACCGGGCTGGAGAAGCAAAACTTGTTTCACTTGTTGAGAAGTACGATCTCATTGAAGAAACATTTGCCTTTGACCAGAACGCGGAACTCAGCAAACGGCTGAAGAAGTTGAATCCGAACTTTCGAATCGGGCAGAATGTCAGCCGCCAAAATCTGAAAGAGCGGATTCAGGAAAACTTTCTGGATTCTTTTCTCCTCACTTTCGCTCCCACCTCCGAAGAGGTCAAGCTGCTCCACCAGCATGGTAAACAGGTCATTTATAATTTCGCAGGGCCAGGCGAATTCCGCAGGAACCCGAAAGTCTGGTCTCAGGTTCGAGAAGCCAAAATCGATGGCATGCTGACAGATTATCCACTGGAGTGCAAAGCCGTCTGGAGAAAATCAGACAAGCTGCAACAGATACCAAAACCGAAACCGAAATAGAAGCAGTAGCATAAATATCCCCTGCGTGGGGAATTTCTGATCAATTTTCGGATTCGTCCAATACTTTCTCGTATTCTGCGAGCAGCGGTTGATAGGCGTATGCGTTGAGCACAGCGATCATACCGCGATCCGAAGGATTGCGAGCGATATCGCCGAGGGTATCGAGACCATCGTACATCGCTTCAATCGCTGTTTCGAGATGCTCGATCTGCTTCTCGATGTCCCCTGTTTTTTTCGCCAACGCAGCCTCACGAATGGCCTTGACGGCCCCCATGTAGGAAAGCATGAATTCACTCCGTTTTGCATAGTAATAGAATAACGGTCTGCTGCGTCCGGTAAGGGCATCGTAAGTTCGATACAATTCGACAACATCGGTACTGTATTCATCAGTAGCCGCTTGCCACCATTGGGGAATTGGTTCGGGAGTTGCATGTTTGAGCAACATGCCTCTTTCCGGAAAGGCAAAATGGGAACTGTTTCCATCAATAATTTGCGTTGCTTTTTCGACCGCCAGATATCCGAGCCAAATGCGATCGGTCGCAGGTGGATTATCGGTGATGCCGAGAAAGAAATCGCGATACGATTTTTTTGCGGTCAACTTCCCATCAAAAGCAGCCCGGGGAAGATAATCGATTGCGGGATCCAAATCGCCGATCGTACATACCTGGGCAGAAAACCCTTCCCACTTCAGCATTCGAAGTTCATCAAGAAGCGATTCGATATCGGAAATGGCAGATTGCGAAAGCGCACTGATACTGGTATCCGATAACGTCAATACCAATCGGCTCGGGATCTTCCGTGCAGGAATCCCCTCGAGTAACTGCTTTTTCCTGGCGACACGTCGCGCGGTGTGATCAATATAATGAAGCACGCCAGTCTGGGCGGGAATCACCTGTTCCAAAACAGGAAACAGAGCCGGACTGATGCCGGTAACAAACGGCCGCACATTACTATTAGAGGGATTACCGGAGGGTGATTTCAGCAAATTTTCCTGTTTGAGAAGTTGCTGAAGAAATGCAAGGGCAACCAGATTTTCTTTCAAGGCCTGCCGGTATTGTTCGTCTGTGTGGATGAGCAGATCGTCGAGGGACTGATCAACTTTTGCCCTGTTTCCCGTCAAAACCGCTTTCCAGACCAGTGAAGCCTGAGCCCCCCATTTTGTCGAACCTGGCAACCGGAAACAGATTTCATCAAGGCCGGGATATGTTTGCAGGTAAGCGTGAATCTTCGCCTTCGCCAGGTTGATCAAGACCTGATCCTCAAACCGCTGTTCGGGGCCTGGCGCAATCAGTAAACGGTTCGAATGATTGACAGAAATCGCATGAGTCAAAATGGATTGGAATTCCCGAGGGAATTCGAGAGGAGAAATGGAAAGTCCGACCGTCATTCCGACCTGGTGCGCCGTTTCGATAATGCCCCGCAGCAATTTTTGGCCGGCAGCGGTTCTTGCTTCGTAGCTTTCTTTTCCCGCGAAATCGGGATTTTCAAACCATTTCGCCCCGCCGAGTGCCTGTCTGCCGGGAGTGTCACCATCAACGCGGTACTTTTCACCCCACCATAAAACACCGGTCTGTTTCTTGATGCCCCCAAATTCATAATGCACAAAGGGCTGCCAGGGATGGACGACAATCATCAAATTGTTGTACTTGAGTTTGGCCAGTTGATGGATCAACTTCTGCTGATCGGCCAATCCCCACGATTCAAAACCGAAAGCGGAAGCATCCACCGTTTGAAACGATCGAACCTTTATTTCCGGCTCCATAATGAGATCGATCCTGCCCAGATCGATCGTCTTCTTTTTTTCAGGAATAATATCGCCCGATAACAGATAGCGTATTCCCCACTGATTTCCCAATTCGTAAACCGCCCACAAGGTCGCAGGCGGGGAACCTCCTCCAACAAGAAGAAACGAACCGTTCCCCGACCGGAAAGATTTTAACGCAATTCCCTGAGGCGTCAGTTTGGGATATTGGAAACCCATTTTTTCAGCCGTCGCAACATTCTGTGGAGAGTTCCCCAACAGAATCGTGTGGGTCGACTTCCCAGACCACATTGTCGAGATCTTTGCTTCAACCTCGAACAGACGCTCCAGTTGCTGCTTCAATTCTGTCGCCGCAAACTGATCGATCCTGCTGGTTGTCTGACCAATAACAATCTCCACCTGCTGTGCAGCAAACAGATGACAGGGAAACAGACAGAACAGAGCAATCCAAACCCCAAAGGTAACTCGTGCCGTGCAATTCATAAGTGATATTCCCAACCCGAATAAAACGGTATCTATAGGCAACAGGTAGTAATCAATAGTGCCTTCCTGAGACAAGAGCTTTTCGGTGTAGCATGCCCGCTGCCTGCGTGCATAACTGCCGAAGCTTCATCTGCCGAAGCTCCAACATCTGTTTTGTTGTGACAAACCAGCCGCGCCGGGCAATCGCGGAAAACGGGACGCCGTCGTGGCACACATTTGTATTTCGTCTTCTGTGATCTCTGTTGTGATCCGTCTTCACTGTTGCGAGGCTGTTGCCAGACTGTTGCGATCGATTCACTGTTGCGATTGGCGGAAACCTCATCGCTACCGCTCAACTATTCCGCTTCATTTGAGATGCAATACAGCTTACTCAAGGTGCGAATGTAGAGCCGCCCATCCGCTATAGCGGGAGTGGCGATACAACTTTCCCGCATATCGTTCTTTGCGAGGACTTCGAGTTTCGGCCCCTGCTTCACCACGACGATGAAACCATTTTCGCCGGTGACGTAAATTTTTCCATCACCGACTACGGGAGAAGCATAATAGTTGCCAAAGTTGCGAATTCGTTTCCGCATCCAGATTGTTTCCCCCGTTTGAGCATCAAAACTGGCCGAGATGCCCCCCTTTTTCACCAGGAACAACCTCCCATCCGCGATAACCGGAGAGGAGATATTCGAAGGAGCCTTGTTATTGAGGTTCCAGATGACATGCGTTTTGGTAACATCCCCCGTTCCGCCGCCACGGATACATTGGATGATGTTGCCACCGCCGACCATGTTGTCGGGAGACTGGAAGGCAGCATCGATTTCGTCATCAACCAGGAAACCGTCATTGTTTTTGTCTCCCTTTTTGAACTTCCCGGCGAAGGCGGGATCAAGTTCTGTCATATCCAGCTTGCCATCCTGGTTTGTATCTTTCCACTGCAACAAAGCGAATTTCAATACGCGCGCAGTATCACCATAACTTTGCACCGAAAGATACATTTTATCGCCGACAACAACAGGTGTCGTCATGATCGTTCTCAGAAGTGTGTTGCAGGTCCAACGCTCCTTGCCGGTCTGCGGATCGTACCCCTTCCATTTGCCCGTTCCAGCCAGAACAACATCTGTTCTTCCATTGGCGGTACAAAGAACGGGCGTTGAATAACCGGCCAGCATATCGGGACGATCCGTTTTCCAAAGCAGTTCGCCGGTCAGTTTATCGACAGCCATGATGAACGGAGCGAGATCGTCATCCTGCGAGTAGATCAACATGTTTTTGTAAATGATGGGTGACTGGGCAGATCCCCAACCCATCAGATAGAATGGTTCCGGAATTTCTTTCGTCCAGACGGTTTTACCATCTGAAAGATCGAACGCCATCAGCCCCAGTGTGCTGAAATGAACGTAAACCCGCGTTCCGTCACTGACTGGTGTGCTCGATGCCGGGACGTTGGGGGGAATAATCTCACCAATTTTTCCGGTTTGAAATTCGCGTCTCCAGATCTTTTTTCCGGTTGCAGCATCGAAACAGAAGACGGCGAATTTTTCCTTCCCGACCATCGCCGTTTCAACGACGCGCCCATTTGAAACAATAGGACTGGCAACGCCTTCGCCCAACTCAACCGACCACAGAACATTCTGCTCAAAAGAAAACTTGACGGGCAGATTCCTGCTTTCCGTAGAAACGCCTGTTGCATTTCTCCCCCGAAACTGGGGCCACTCTTCCGCTTCGCTCTTTTCCGGGAATAACGCAACAAGAGCGACAATTCCCGTCAACAGCAAAACGGACCACTGTTGAACGGACCACTGTTGAATCGCCCGGTTCCGAATGTTTCTATCGATTGTCATCTGTTTCTACCCGAATCCTGTTAATTGAACTTCTGCTGGCTGCAAAAGTTACGTTGCTGCAATCTATTTCCCGGGTCGATCCAGGACTTTCAACGGAAAAACTTCCGAAGGAACGTGCTGCTGTTCCATAAGTCTTTCAAGACGAGCGACAATTTCCGGATGCTGGTCGGCGACATCGTGTTTTTCGCTGACATCTTCGGCGATGTTATACAACTCCGTCTTTATTTTCCCTTTACGCAAATTCTGACGAACTGCTTTCCAATCGCCAACGCGAATACTCTGCTGGCCCCCATAACCGGTAAATTCCCGATACAGAAATGGACGTTCCGGTTGCGATTTTCCCAACAGAATGGGTGCAATACTGATGCCGTCAATATCATCGGGTGCCGCATTTTTCGCACCGATCAAATCGAGAAAGGTCGGCATCCAGTCTTCAAATCCGCTGACGTAATCACTCGATGCACCTTCCGGAACATGACCGGGCCAACGAACAATTGTTGGCACACGCACTCCCCCTTCATACAAAGATCCCTTGAGTCCGCGCAGTTCCCCCACACTATTGAAGAAGACGTAATCCACTTCCTGTTTCAAATGCGTGGTGCCGTTATCGGAACTGAATACGACGATCGTATTATCCGCAAGGCCGAGATCATCCAACAGATTCAACACCTTCCCAACGTAGCGATCCAGCCGGGTAATCATTGCAGCATAAGCGGCCCGAGGAGTGAAATGAGGGGTGTAACCAAAACCCCTGGAACGTGTGAAAGGAGGATCATCCCAACCAAGTTTGAGGTACGGTTTCAGGTCTTCATCCGGAACATGCAACGCAACGTGTGGAATGACAGTCGGATAGTACAGGAAGAACGGTTCGTTTTGGTGCTGGCGAATAAAATTCAGGGCCTGCGCATTGATACGATCCGGTGCGTAATCCTGTCCTTTGAACTGATCATAACTTTTCGGATTTGCCGGGTCTGCCCCCTTGGCAAGACTGGCGTGTCCGGGCACAGGCGGGTGGTTATTCAATTCGACATGCTTCCCGTCACTCCACAAATACGAAGGGTAGTAACTGTGCGCATGCGATTGACAATTGTATCCAAAAAAACGATCGAAGCCCTGTTTGAGTGGACGCCCTGAAGATTCCGGCCCTCCCAATCCCCATTTTCCGAAGGCTCCGGTCACATAACCTTGCTGTTTCAGCACCTCCGCCAACGTGATTTCACTATCGGGAATAGGCCATTGTCCTTCTGGGGGCGTCGACTTGTTACTACGGACAATCGCATGCCCCGGATGCTTGGCTGTCATCAGCACACATCGCGAAGGCGCACAGACCGCATTACCGCAATAATGCTGTGTCAAGCGAAGCCCCTGGGTAGCCAGATGATCCAGATTCGGCGTTTTGATCAACTTCTGACCGAAGCAACCAAGTTCACGATACCCGAGATCGTCAGCCAGGATGAAAACGATATTCGGTTTTGTCGTTTTCGCAGCCTCGGCAAACGCCACGGTCTCGACCGTCACGTAAATGCAGGCCAGACAGATCAAAAGATGTCTTACAGGAAACTGCAGCATGGTTCTTCTCCCGGGTATTGACTCAAAGATTTATCATTCCAAACAGAACTCACGCCAGAGCACACACCAGGACACCGCCAGCTGAGAACCGATCTGGACAACCGAGATCACGACAACTGGATGAACCCCAATCAGTGGGCGTGGCCGTGGGCCAGTTCTTCAGGCGTCGCTTCCCGCACATCAACGATCTGGACATCGAAATTCAACTCGACTCCAGCAAGAGGATGATTCCCGTCGACAGTGATATCATCCCCTTCGACTTTTGTGACCAAAAGATGGTATCGTGAACCGTCTGGGCCTTCCGCATCGAATGTCATCCCGACTTCAACCTCATCAACTCCCTGGAAGACGTCTTTCGCGAACACCTGAATCATATCCGGGTTGACCTCTCCATACCCTTCGGACGGCTCCACCTTGACATGCAATGTCTCCCCCGCGGATTTCCCATCCAGAGAGTTTTCCAGGCCGGGAATGATATTCCCTCTGCCATGCAGATAGGCAAGCGGTTCGGCTCCCTCGGAACTGTCCAGAACTTTCCCGTCCCCATCGGTCAATGTGTAGTGGATGCTGACAACCCGGTTCTCACCAATTGGTAACGACATTACATCTCCATCTTCTTTGTACTTCTAACGGTTAAAGTTTACCAACGGTGCAAAAACTTTTGAAAAACTCATTCTGGTTACGGCGGTCAGAACAGACCAGCCGGGCTGGGTATTCATTTGGTAAACGACAAACTGTACTGTACCCATAAAAAACGGTCTCGTCCACTTCCCGGATTCATTTCGTATGGTTTACCACAATAACTTCGGTTGATATAGTGACGCAGCAGAGAGCGTCCAGAAACATCCAGAAAACTGTATTCGATCCCAAAGATTCTCATGGGGGGAGTCCTCAACGTGTCCAAAAATGTCGATCAAACCGCTCGATCCCTGCAGGATGAAATTCTCTTTCAGATCGATCGCCTGATTACAGAAGCCGAGGAAAAAACCAGGCCGTTGGAAATAGATCCTGCCCGTGGGAAATTGTTCGAACTGTTTGTCACAGCTCATGGAGCCGGTTTCCTGAACGAAGATGCGGAAATTGACCTGACTGCCGATACACTCTGCAAAAAACTGGCCGCTTTGTGGGGGTTGGACCAGGCCGCTCAAGCGTCGGTTGCCCGGCAGGAAAAAATCGATGAAAAGAATCTTTCCAAAATGAGACTGCTTTGGTCTGTGATGCGCATGTGGATGGAATGGACCTACGCCTGGGATCGCTGGGAAGAATTTCATGCCGGAACATAGTCACTGTTTACATCTCAATCTGATGTTGAGATTGCTCCTTCGCCATCTTTTCCGTTGCCTCACCCTGCCTTCAATGCACACTCTCTTTGCAGTATGAATCTGCAATCTTCCATCGAGGCGATCCGTCTTCATTGCCATTCGCCTCCGCAACGTGAAATGGATTAACCAAAGTAAGAGTAACCAATCGATATCACCACACAAATTTATTATCACCACACAGATTTATCACCACACAGAAAGAAAAAGAAATGACAGCTTCCATCAGTAATCAATCTGCATCAAACGCGAAACGAAACCTGCTGTTTATATTCCTGGCGTTCTTTGGCTACACACTACCTGCCTTGGCCGATGATGCCACTCCAGTTGTTGAACAGACTTCAGCCATTGCCAATGATGTTGAACAGACAAATGATGTTGAGTCGACAGAAGAAAAACCTGAGGCAACAACGGAATCCTGTCTGATCGAGCAGACAAACGCATACCGGGCCAGATATAACCTGAAACCCTTGACGGAGAATAAAAAGTTGAGCCAAGCCTGTCGAAAGTTTGCGGAAGTGATGGCTCGAACCGGACAGATGAGTCACTATGCGGACGGGCGTTCTCCCAGTTCTCGCGTTTCTGCTGCCGGTTACTCATGGAGCAGCGTCGCGGAAAATATCGCCTACCGCTGGGATCGAAAAAATATGACCAACGAACAATACGCACAGGCGACACTCAACCAATGGATCAACTCCAGCGGCCACCGGCGAAATCTGCTCGGCTCCCAATACACGCAATGCGGTGCTGCATTCGCCACCAATCCACAAACAGGGAAAACGTTCGCCGTCATGGTTTACGCCCGCCCGGGGAAATAGTGGTCACCCAGTCCGTGAAATGCCCCGATCCCCTCACGTTGAATCACTCAGCCGGGATTTCAATATCCCGAATTCGGTCAACTGGTCTGTTCCTGTGTCCTGTAATTGCTTTACGATGCGGCCGATTCCTTCCGAAAAGCTGGTCGATTCGGCGGGACTTGGAAAAATACTGAAAAAAGCGGAAAGGATGTCTTGAAAATCCTCCTTCGATTCCGTTAGCTGGGTCGTTTGGGAATGAGGTCAGAGAACTGACACGCCAAATTGACATATTCACATACAAACAGTTATTTGCAAGCAAGACGATGAGTGAACGAATCGCGATTACTGGTTTGGGGATGGTCTCAGCCTGCGGGATTGGCCCGGATTCATTTTTGGAAAACATTTTGCAGGGGCAATCGGGAATCGGCCCGATCGATCTCTTTCCCGGTTGTATTCCCCCTGGTCATGTGGGGGGACAATGCAGAGACTTTACCGAATCGACCGCGAAAAAGAAGTACCTCAGGCCCCAGCGCAAAAGTATCAAGGTGATGTGCAGAGATATCCAGCTTGGGGTCGCTTCTGCAAACATCGCGATGGAGCATTCCGGTCTGGAGTTGGATGAACAGGAGCGTGCCCGGCTGGGAGTTGAATTCGGGGCTGATTTGATGCTGAGCCCGCCTGAGGTTATCGCGAAAGCAACTTTTGAATCTCGAGATGAACGGGGTGTTCCCACCGATGCGAAATGGGGAGAAAAGGGCATTGCCCAGATGGAACCGTTGTGGTTGTTGAAGTATCTGCCCAACATGCCTTCCTGCCATATCAGTATTCATGCTGATGCACGTGGGCCGAGTAACTCGCTGACTCTCGAGGAAACAACCGGGAACATGTCAATCGGGGAGTCATTGCGGATTATCCGAAGGGGACAGGCCGATGCGATGATTGCAGGAACGACGGGAACGCGACTGCACATCATCAAATCAATCAATTATACCTCGATGAAAGACCTGGCCGAGCCTGATGGACTTT